>RDXT01000472.1 GCA_004292985.1 Bacteroidota bacterium | reverse complement strand
ATGGTGGTGCCAGCTGGAGCAAAACCACAGGTTCCTCCGAACTGCACAGCGTTACCTGCATTGCCCAGGATCCCCGCGCCGGATTCACCAGCACCTGGTATTATGCCACCGGTGAAGGGTATGGCAACTCCGCCAGCGCAACCGGAGCCGCCTACCGCGGCAATGGCGTCTATAAATCTACCGACGGTGGCCTCACCTGGGTAAACCTCAGCAGCACCAGCGCAGATCCTACCGTATTCAGCGGCAACTTTCAGTACAACTGGAACATTGTGGTGAACCCGGTAAACGGCGACGTATATGCAGCCTCCGGCGCGGGCATCTTCCGCTCCCAGACAGGCGGCAGCACATGGACCCTCGTCCTCGACGGTGGCACCGCTGCGCTTAAATATACAGACATCGCTGTCAGCAGCACAGGTGTCCTCTATGCCACCATTTCCAGCACCGGAACGCCCAACAAAGGCATCTTCCGCTCGACCGACGGCACAACCTGGACCGCCATTACCCCCACCGGATTTGCCGCTACCTATAGCCGTATTGTGATCGGCATTGCCCCTTCCAATCAGAATGTGGTGTACTTTTTTGCCAATACACCCGCCGTTGGAACCAGTGACCACAGCTTTTACAAATACACCTATGTCTCCGGCAATGGCTCCGGTGCAGGCGGTACCTGGGTAAACCGTTCTACCACCCTGCCCGCCTACGGAGGCAATGTGGGTAACCTCTCCCAAGGCTCCTACAACCAGTATGTAAAGGTGAAACCCGATAACGAAAACGTAGTTTTCATCGGCAGCACCAACGTATATCGCTCCACCGACGGCTTCGCTACTACTGCCAACACCCGCTGGATCGGGGGCTATTCGCCTGCCAACGACGTGAGCCGCTATCCGAGCCACCACCCTGACAACCACGCGATGGTGTTTTTCCCTTCCAATCCCGCCATTTGCCTCAGCGGCCATGACGGTGGCATCAGCAAAACGACCAATAACCTCGGCAATACCGCCGGTAACCAGCCGGTAGTCTGGACAGAGCTTAACAATGGCTACCTGACCACCCAGGCCTACGGCGTGGCGATCGACCCCCAGACTTCGGGCGATACCCGCATCATGGCAGGCTTTCAGGACAATGGTAAATGGTACTCCTCCAGCAGTTCGGGTACAGTCGCCTGGATCGAAGAGCAGGCAGGCGGCGATGGCTGCTATGTCGCGATTGTGCCAACGGCAACTACGCCCAACCGTCGCTATACTTCTACCCAGACGGGGAAAATTCTGCGCTTTGATGGCCCTAACCCACAGGCGCCAACCGATGCTGACCAGATTCACCCCTCGACTGCGACAGGGCAATTGTTCGTGAACCCCTATATCCTCGATCCGAACAATGCCAACATCATGTACTACGCAGGCGGTACCCGTGTGTGGCGCAACAGCAACCTGGCAGGCATCAACTCCGGATATGGCTTCACCGGAACCACCACCAACTGGACCAACATGACCGGAACGGCTGTTACCACGGGCACCGTTTCTGCATTGGATGTGTCCACCAGCCCCGCCAACGTACTGTATTATGGCACTTCCAATGGCCAGCTCTACCGTGTGGACAATGCCAACAGCGGCACAGGCACCCGGATAGACATTTACACCGGCAAAGGCTTTCCCGCAGGTGCGTATGTCAACTCTATTGCGGTGGATCCCACGAACTCGGCCAATGCACTGGTATGCTTCACCAATTACGGGGTTAAAAGCATTTTCTATACCACCAACTCCGGCTCTACCTGGACCGATGTGAGTGGCAACTTAGAGCAAAACCCCGACGGTACAGGCAATGGCCCTTCCGTGCGCTGGGTCAGCATCCACAAGCCCACCGCAGGCGGCACCTTCTATTTCGCAGCTGCCAGCACAGGTCTCTATGTAACTGAATTGCTCAATGGTACCTCGACCGTATGGACAGCAGAAGGCGCTTCCACCATCGGAAACGTAGTCGTAGCCCATATCCAGACCCGCAGAAGTGACGGCCTCGTAGCCATCGGCACCCATGCCAACGGCCTTTACAGCGCGACCGTAACCGGAACTGCCCCTGCCTGCGGTGTACCTTCGGGCCTGTCGGCTTCTTCCATTACCAGCAGCAGTGCCACGCTGAACTGGGGAGCCGTGAGCGGCGCATTGTCCTATGACCTTCGTTACCGGGTAAATGGCGGCACGACCTGGACCGATGTCCTGGGCCTTACGGGCATTTCTTCCGGCGTAAGCGGACTGGCAGCCTCTACCACCTACGAGTTCCAGGTACGCACCAACTGCTCCGGCAGCAGCAGCGCATACTCTGCCAGCGCCACCTTTACCACAGCCGGAGTCGTTACCTGCAACGCACCCACGGGCCTCAGCGCTACTGCGATCACCAGCAGCAGTGCCACACTCAGCTGGGCTGCGGCCAGCGGCGCCCTTTCCTACGACCTTCGTTACCGGGTAAATGGCGGCACGACCTGGACAGATGTGCTGGGACTTACGGTCGTTTCTTCCAACATAAGCGGACTGGCAGCCTCTACGACCTACGAATACCAGGTGCGCACCAATTGCTCCGGCGGCAGCAGCGCCTATACCGTCAGTTCTACCTTTACCACCCTGGCCTCCAGCCTGACCTACTGTACTTCACAGGGCAGCAATTCCAGCCAGGAGTGGCTTCAGAAAGTAGTGGTAGGGACGATTAACAATACTTCGGGCAATAACGGCGGATACGGAAACTTCACCGCCCTGAGTACCAATCTGACCCGTGGCGCCACCATCAGCCTGACCCTCACACCCGGCTGGGCCAGCACCGTCTTCCGCGAAGCATACCGCATCTGGATTGACTACAACCAGGACGGTGACTTCCTCGATGCGGGTGAGCAGGTATTTAACCGGACCAGAACCACCGCTACGCCGATTACGGGTTCCTTTATTGTACCGACCACCGCTACGCTGGGCACGACCCGCATGCGCGTGAGCATGAAGTACAACGCCAGCCCCACCTCATGCGAGGTATTCAGCTTCGGTGAAGTAGAAGACTACACGGTAAATATCCAGGCAAGCGGCGCTTCGATGGGTGGCCAGATGAATGGCGCTCAGCTTGACAAAGCCAGCATCACGGGCCTTTATCCTAACCCTGCTACCGCATCGGCTACCCTCAGCTATTACGCGCCCGCTCCGGTGTCTATCAGCATCGTGCTGACCAACCTCCAGGGCCAGGGAATCCGCAGCGCAGGCACACATGAAGTGAGCGGCGAAGCGACCTTCCCCATTGACCTGCAAGGCGTTGCGCCAGGTATATACTTTGTATATGTCGTGGCAGCGAACGGCGAAAAGCAGGTCCAGAAGCTGGTGGTGGAGTAAGGATACGAACAGATACTCCGGTGGCTTGTAGCTGCCGGGAAATAGCAGGGGCGGCCCATTGGGCCGCCCCTGTGTTTACCCGATCCGCCACGGTTCGGCCTGAGATACAGGCAGTTTGCGAAAGCGGATTTGATCTTGTTTTTTTTGCCAGCGATATTTGCCGCATGCAAGCACTACGCGTCACAGCCTTACAGGCTGATCTTCAGTGGGAAAACCCCCAGGCCAACCGCCAGCGACTGGCCGCGATGAATATTCCGGCGACGGACCTTATTCTGCTACCGGAAATGTTTACCACCGGATTTACGATGAATGCCGCCGCTCTGGCAGAGGAAACCGAAGGTCCGACCCTCGAATGGATGGAGGAACTGGCCAGTAAACACCAGGCCCTCGTCTGCGGCTCTATCATTGTGGAGGAAGACGGCGAGTTTTTTAACCGCTGCCTGATCGTGGATCCTTCTGAAGGACTGATTGCAGAATATGACAAACGGCATCTTTTTCGCCTCGCGGGCGAAGACAGAACCTACACGCAGGGCGAAGCCTGGGTCTGGGTGCAGTATAAAGACTGGAAAATTGTACCAATGATCTGCTACGACCTGCGTTTTCCGGTGTGGAGCCGTAACCGTCTCCGCGACGACGAAGACCGCATGGCCTGCGACCTGCTGCTCTATATGGCCAACTGGCCCACGCCCCGCATTCACCACTGGGACGCCCTGCTGATGGCCAGAGCCATTGAAAATCAATGTTTTGTAGCGGCTTCCAACCGCGTGGGTACCGATGGCAAGGGCCTCTCGTATCCTGGCCATTCGCGGATCATAACACCCTGGGGAGATATATTGTCGGAGCTGAAAGATGCAGAAGGGGTGATTTCCGCTGAATTGCAGGGCAAGGAACTGAAGGAGTACCGGGACAAATTTCCCTTCTGGCTGGATTCAGATGAGTTTGAACTGGCGCTCTGAGTGCTCCGTTTTGCCTTATTCAAACAGCAACTCCTGCCACATTTTCCATATCCGCAGACCTGTTTCGGGTAAAAGGTCGTATTGATCCATTGCCAGGAAATAACTGATTTTCAGGTACTTGTGCTGTGAAATGAGTCGAAGGGCAGTTTCGGCATCCGGCGGAACGAAGCCCTCCGGTTCCCATACCCAGGGACTTGCATGGGTCGCTATCAGAAAACCTTCCGGCAGTTTGCTGAGCATCTCCGGCACCTGCCAGCGATCGAGCCATGTGCCGCTGAGGATCAGATGAAACCCAAAGGGCATCCCCCAAAGTGCCACCGTGCGAAACGTAAACAGATCTTCCCCCGCAAAAAGCGACGGATAATCCAGTACCCTGTAGCTGTAGCTGTGGTAGTTTTCACCCCGCGAAATTTTCCCCGCACTGCTCCGCAATTCCGCCGGAATCTCCTGATGATGAGCGATATACGACCGGATATCCTCGCGCAGCAGGGCCAGCGAAGCCTCAATTTTGGCACAGACGCGGGCCTTGACCGGCATAAAGCTGCGGTCAGCAAAAACGGCCCGCTCCTCCGGACTCAGGTGCAGATCGGCGGCGCTCACGGCTTTTTCTGATCGGCGATCTCCTGCCAGAGGCGGCGTTTTACCGCATCGCCAAACACCGCAATGCCTGCATTGGTGATGCAGAGGCCCAGGGTGCCAAGGGCGACCCATTGCCAGGTGGCGGCGTCCGAGCCTTTTAAAATCGTGGATTCGCCCGTGAGGCTGAGGCCCAGACCGATCAGGGTGAGACCCAGCGGCGCCATCCACTTCCATTTGCGAGCGTCAACCTGTGCTTGCAT
>RDXT01000464.1 GCA_004292985.1 Bacteroidota bacterium | reverse complement strand
GGCGCCAATTCCAATGAAGTGATCGGCAGGGTAAAAGAGCGCATCTCGCAGGTCGAAAAAACGCTGCCCGAAGGCGTAGTGATCAAGTCCTACCTCGACCGCTCATCGCTGGTGCAGCGAACCATCAAAACGGTGCGCAACAATCTGGTCGAAGGGGGACTTATTGTGGTTTTTGTGCTGGTGCTGCTGCTGGGCAATCTTCGCGCGGGGTTAATTGTGGCCTCCGTGATTCCTTTGTCTATGCTCTTTGCGCTGGGCATGATGCAGCTTACGGGCGTATCGGCCAACCTGATGAGCCTCGGAGCGATAGACTTCGGCCTGATTGTGGACGGTGCGGTGATTATTGTGGAAAGTACCATATTCAGGCTGCACAGCCGTTTTCCGGGGCTGCGGCTCAACCAGGATGAGATGGACGAATCGGTGATTTCTTCCTCGATCGAGATGCTGAGGTCCGCCGCATTTGGGATGATCATTATCCTGATTGTGTATCTGCCGATTCTGGCGCTGGAAGGAGTGGAAGGAAAAATGTTTGGTCCGATGGCGCAGACGGTGGCATATGCCATTCTGGGTGCCCTGCTGCTGTCGCTGACCTACGTGCCGATGGCCTCAGCTCTGTTTTTATCAAAAAAACAACAGGAGCACCGCACCCTTGCCGACCGTCTGATCGAAGGCATACACCATATATATAAGCCCGTGCTGATATTTGCCCTTCGCTTCCGCTGGCTGATGCTGGGCCTGACCCTGGCGGTTTTTCTGGCCAGCCTGCTGGTGCTGAGCCGATTGGGGGGTGAATTTATCCCGCAGCTCGACGAGGGCGACATGGCCATGCAACTGAGTGTGCCGCCGGGCTCTTCGCTGAGCCATAGCGTGCGCACCTGTACACGGGCCGAGCAGATTCTGACATCTCAGTTCCCCGAAGTCCTGCAGGTCATTTCAAAAATCGGAACCGCCGAGGTGCCCACTGACCCCATGGCCGTCGAGGATGCGGATATTATGATTTCGCTGAAAGAAAAAGAAGAATGGACCAGCGCACACAGCCGGGAAGAAATGGTAGCGAAAATGGAAAAGGCGCTCGAACCCCTGGCCAAAGAAGGTGCCTCCTTTGAATTCACCCAGCGTATTGAGCTAAGATTCAATGAGTTGCTTACCGGAGCGAAGGCAGATGTTACCGTGAATATGTATGGCGAAGACCTTCAGAAACTGGCCGATCTGGGCGAAGAAGCCAGCAAAATCATCCGTCCGATTTCCGGCGCTGCCGACGTGAAGCTC
>RDXT01000463.1 GCA_004292985.1 Bacteroidota bacterium | reverse complement strand
GGATGGCGCTCTATCACTTCGAGAAAATCTTTCTCATTATGACCAATCACCACAATATCGGCTTCAGACACGACCTGGTCTATGTCTTCGCCCATCAGACGCGACAAATGCGGGATGTGATAGTCAATATAGGCCTTGTTGGTGCCTGTAATGTGCGACAATTTCACATTCCGGTCAAAAATACGCAGCTGATAGCCTTTACCGATCAGACTTTCGGCGAGGTCCACCATCGGGCTGTAGCGCAGGTCATCGGTACCTTTCTTGAAACTCAGTCCCAGAATGGCCACCTTGCGCTGACCGCGGCGGGCAATCATCTCAAAGGCCAGACGCTTCTGCTGCTCATTGGATTCATGGATCGAATCGAGTACCGGCGTTTTGATATAGAGATCGTGCGCCAGGGTGCTCAGACCCTTGAGGTCCTTGGGCAGGCAGGAGCCGCCATAGGCAAATCCGGGCTTCATATAAGCCTTGGAAATGTTCAGACGGTCGTCTTTGCAGAAAAGCTCCATCACCGGATGCGAGTCCACCCCGATGCGCTTGCAGATATTCCCCACCTCATTGGCGAAGGTAATCTTGAGCGCATGCCAGGAATTGTTCACATACTTGATGATCTCAGCCACTTTCACTTCTACCTGCTCGATGGGAGCGGGCAGTTCTTCATAAATCGCGCGAACGATCGCCGCAGCCTGCTCATTGTCCGTGCCCAGCACCGTGACGGCAGGGTTGTAATAGTCAGCCACCGCAGTGCCTTCGCGGAGGAACTCCGGGTTGGAGACCACAGAGAAGCCTTCGTTGCGGGCTTTGCCCGATACTTCGGCAATCACATTGCCCACGCGCTCGTTGGTGCCAGGCATCACCGTGCTGCGGATCACCACTACATGAAATGCATCTTTTTCACGGATGGCCTCGCCGATCTGGCGGGCAGTATCGAAGATATAGTCTAAGTTCAGGTGCCCCTGAGCTGTCGAAGGTGTGCCTACACAAATGATAGACACCTCCGTAGCAAGCACCGCTTCGCGGAAATTGGTCGTAGCCGATATGCGGCCTGCCGCCCTTTGTTCGGCGATGATACGGTCAATGTCAGTTTCGATGATGGTGGGCTTTCCGGCATTAATCAATGCCACCTTATCTTCCACCACATCTACCCCGATCACCTGGTGACCATTCTGAGCAAGACACCCCAGGCTGACACACCCTACGTAGCCCAGACCGAAAATAGAAATATTCATGCAGTGTGTAATTGTATAAAAAAGAAACAGTTAATGTACAT
>RDXT01000462.1 GCA_004292985.1 Bacteroidota bacterium | reverse complement strand
ACCAACCTCAACGGCACCTGGTACATGACCCGCACGATGGCGCAGGGCTTTTTCCTGTCGCAACGCCAGGGGGTGGTTGTCAACATCATTGCCAATATTTTTCGCGGTTTTCCCGGCATGGCCCACACAGGAGCCGCACGTGCTGCTGTCGAAAACCTCACCCGCACCCTGGCGGTGGAGTGGGCCTCCAAAGGCGTGAGAATCAACGCTGTAGCGCCGGGCATCATCCGCTCTTCGGGTCTGGATCAGTACCCGCCACAGTTGCTCGAAGGCATCAGCGACAAAATCCCGATGAAGCGCCTCGGCTCGGTAGAAGATGTCGCCCACGCGGTGCTCTTTCTCGCCTCTGACCTGGCCAGCTACATCACCGGCGACACCTTGTATGTAGATGGCGGCTCGCGGCTCTGGGGGGATGTGTGGGAGTTGGGGTGATACGTTTTGCGGGATTCAGGCCTTCGGCGGGTGGAATTGTGCGTAATCCCGCCGGAATGCCCTTTCTGCCCTTCGGGCAACATTGCAAAAAAAATAAAAACGGGCATTTCATGCTACAAAGATAGCGGTCCGCTGGACCGGGCTTCGCCTAAGAGTAGGTACAGCCCCGGTGTCATCCTGAGTGCCGAGTCTTCGAGGCGTATCGAAGGATGGCACTGCGGAGTCACCCTTCGATACGGTCTGTTAGCCCTACTCAGGATGACAGGTCGAGACACTACAGAAACCTGCGAGGTCTCAAACATTTTCCCTAAATTGCGCCGAAATTTCGAAGAGACACGCATGAAAAAGGTGATTATCAGCGGTATTCAGCAGGTGGGCGTAGGCATCCCCGATGTGTATGCGGCCTGGAAATGGTTCCGCCAGCATTTTGGGATGGACATCCCTGTGTTTGAAGAGGCGGCTGAGGCCAACCTGATGCTGCCTTATACCAATGGCAAACCCTGGAAACGCCACGCCATTCTCGCTGCCAATCTTCAGGGCGGCGGTGGAATGGAAATCTGGCAATATACGGGCCGCACACCCCAGCCTCCGGCGTTTGAGGTGCAGGTGGGTGACCTGGGCATTTATACAGCCCGCATCAAGGCCCGGAATATCGAAGCGGCCTTTGCCTTTATGAAAGGAAAACAGGCCGACATTCCCGCCGATCTTTGCAAAGACCCAGCAGGAAATGCGTATTTCTGGGTAATGGACCGCTATCAGAACCTGTTTCAGGTGGTCACGAATGAAAGCTGGTTTGCCAATACACGCGCGGTAACGGGCGGTGTCAGCGGCTGCATGAT
>RDXT01000461.1 GCA_004292985.1 Bacteroidota bacterium | reverse complement strand
TGCGTTCATTTTAGTTTTGCAGAATGTTTTACCTTAACACTTGTTATCTATGAACCGGATGTTTACGCTATGCCTGATCCTGATGGCCTTTGGGGCTGTGCAGGCACAGGAAAAAGATACTACCTACTGGAAAAAAGGCGGTATCGCCTCCCTGGGATTTACCAACTCTGACCAGAGCCGCTACTGGCAGGCGGGCGGCATCGCTTCGCAGTCTATTGTGGGACGGATCAACGTATTTGGCAACTATGAAAAGGCCAAAACCTCCTGGCAGAATGACCTTACGCTGGGTCTGGGTGCCGTTCGTCAGGGCAAAGGTGATGAAACCCGCTTTATCAAAAATGAAGACCGCATCATCCTGAATTCCAAGTTTGGCCACCGCTTTTCACCCAAGCTCCTGCTTTCGGGTCTGTTCAGCTTCCGCACGCAGTTTATCGAAGGCTACGCCTTTGCCCCCAACCAGCCCACCGTTACGCCGAGCGACACCGTGTCCAATTTCCTCGCGCCGGGCTATATCGAGTTTGGTCTGGGTCTTGACTGGCAGCCAGCTGAAAACATCAGCATCTACTATTCGCCGGTCAACTCCAAAGTAACCATCGTTACCCTCGACGAGTACCGCCCGCTCTACATCCCGCAGGACATCACCACCGGACCTGTGCGCTATGAGATCGGCTCCAAACTCAACATCAAATACCGCAGAGAGCTGGCCAAAAACATCAATTTCCAGACCGCAGCAGGCTTTTTTGCCAACTACCTCCAGAACTTCGGCAACATTGACGTAAACTGGGAGACCCTGACCACCGCCAAAGTAAACAACTGGCTGGCGATCAACTTTGCGACCAACCTCATCTACGACGACGATGTGCGCTTCGATATCGTGGACGACAACGGCGTTTCGACCGGGGTAAAAGGCCCCCGCACCCAGTTTCAGCACGTGCTTTCGATCGGTCTGACCTATACCTTTTTGAAATAATTCTCAGGGGCTGCACGCTTATCCGGCTGGGCTGCACAGTTGCTAAATTGGGGCGGGAGGAGCTGCACAAAGCCCATTTTCCGCCGTATATTAGAGCAATAAACAGATGTAGGAGACATGAAAAAGACCAAACGAGTATTGCTGAGCGCGCTGTTGCTGCTGACCCTTGCGGTGGGTGCCACGCTGTATTTTGCGTATGACGCCAGCCCGCGCGAGACCTTAGAGATGGATAAGACCCTCTCTGTGCTGCCCTGACATTGACGTACCCGTCCCGCGCAGGGACTCAACATATCACCAAGTTA
>RDXT01000460.1 GCA_004292985.1 Bacteroidota bacterium | reverse complement strand
CGCGCATGAGGGTCGTATTTTGCCGGGGAGAATTACCCAGGTCAAAAATACCGCCCAGATCTACAAAAAACGGATCATCCGCAGGTCCGCAGAACACTTTTTCACCTGTTGAAGCCGTGGAAATGGCAGACGTAATCAGGCTTTCGTAGCTCCCTGCACCCAGACCCACTCCTGACTCGATCGAGCGGGGGCCGATGTTGTTGGGAGGCACAATTCCATTGCTTATGATGGTCGTAAAACTGGCACCGCCATCTGTGCTGCGCTGCAGCGTGTAGGTGGTTTTCAGGTTTTGCTGACCCAGGCGAATGTTAAAGAACGTTGTGGGATCCTGATTTACTTTGGTGAAGGTAAAACGGTACACAATATCGTCACCAGCAGTAGCGATATTGTTGTCCACGTGAATCTCATAGCGGATGTTCTCCCCGAACGAATAGTAATTGGGACCGCCGAAAGGCAGTTCCGCAGGGATGTAGTTCGCGATGAGGGTCACCGTGTTGGGGTCGTCCGGACTCCGGAACGCATACACGTCCGTGTTGTCCGCCAGGGGGTCGTTCGCAATCAGCGGCGCTTCGCGGTGACTGGAGGCCACCGCCGCCGGCTGCCGGACAAGAAGCACTGCACAGAGGCAGGCCATGATCCGCAAGCCTTGCAAAGCAGAAATTTTCAGCATGCTTAGAGGTTTTAAGGTAAAATTCGCCATACCTACGGCAATACGGTCCCGCCGGATTTCAGACCTCTCACAAAAAACAAAAATCCTTTTCCGCGGGCAGCCCCAAAATTATCCTTTTGCAAAATCTTTAATCTGACTACTTTTATGGGATAAATTTTTGACCCCTATGAATCGCGTTTTACTTACACTGCTGATACCTGTCGCCATAGCCCTGACGGCTTGTGGTGGATCTTCTTCCTCTTCTACACCCCCTGCAGCTGCCCCGACAGTTGCCGCCGAACCTGCCAACGCTGCGGGCCTGGCCGTTTATAAGCAATATTGCATCGCCTGCCACCAGCAGGGAGGCACGGGCATGGCCGGTATGTTTCCTCCGCTTGCCAAATCTGACTGGGTCAATGGTGATAAGGAGCGTATTATTAAAGTGGTGCTGAACGGACAGCAGGGCGAGATTGTGGTCAATGGCGAAAAATATAATAACGCTATGGTTCCTCATAACTTCCTGACCGACCAGCAGATCGCCGATGTGCTCACCTATGTGCGCAGCAGCTTTGGCAATACCTCCGGTCCGGTAACGCCGGAAGAAGTGGCGGCCCTGAGAGGGAAG
>RDXT01000459.1 GCA_004292985.1 Bacteroidota bacterium | reverse complement strand
GAATCTATGCTTGTATAGGTATGCGAAGGGTTGGGCAGGTTGGACGTATATCCATCCCCGAATTCCCAGTAAAAAGATGTGCCTCCGCTGGACTGATGCAAAAAGTTGACGGTAAAGGGCACTTCGCAGGCAGAGGTTGGCCCGGCCGTGGTGAAATCTGTTGTGGGAAAGCTGTGAACGGTAATGGGCAGGCTCAGGGTCGTGGCGCAACCGCTGACATCCGAAATGGTAGCGGTCGCCTGGTAGCTGCCGGGGATATGGTATATATGTGATGGAGAAAGTCCTGAGCCGCTGCCGCCATCGCCAAACTGCCATAGCACACTGGAATTGGAGGCTGCATTTGTGTGGAAAAATATGGTGTCGTTCATGCAGATCTCCTGGCTCTGGGCCGAAATGCCGAGGGTATTTACCCCAATATTGATATAAGTGGGCTTAATGAGGGTGTCGCGGCAGCCATCACTGCCGATCGCTATGTGCATGACTGTGAATGCGCCAAAACTGGTGTAGGTATGCGAAGGTGCCGCAGCGCCGGAGGTAGCGCCGTCGCCAAAGTCCCAGAAGTGCTGCACACCCGAAGTCGCCGCTGTAAACTGCACCTGTAGCGGAGGCCCGCAACCGACGAGGTTATCACCCGAAAAAGCAGGGTCCGGCGCGCCGACTGTGATGTAAGAAGTATATACGATGTTGTCCGAACATCCGTATTGGTTTTCGACCACCAGCGAGACCGGATAAACGCCCGGTTCGGTAAAAGCATGTGTCGGGTTGACCAGATGGCTGGTATCGCCATCGCCAAAGTCCCAGACGCGCGAAACAATCGCACCGGAGCCGGGCGATGAAAAATCGGTGAAGGAAACCGGCTCATGGGCGCAGACCTGCGTGGCGCTGGCCGAAAACTGCGCTACCGGGTAGGCATATACATGTATATAGTCCGGGAGGGTAAGGGTGTCTTTCAGCCCCTGAGCGCTGGTAACCACCAGGGTAACACTAAAAGTCCCCGGATTCGGATAAAATATCCCCGGATTGGCAAGCGACGAGTTTCCAGCGCCGGTAATCCACTGGGATGAAACGTAGCCTGTAGAGAGATTCTGAAAATTTACGACCAGAGGGGCGCATCCGCTGGTGATGCTGGCCTGAAACTGGGCCTGGGGCTGTTGGGCAAGAGCAATGGAACAAGTTACATAAATTACGAGCGTAAAGAATAGAATTCTCATGTACATTACGATTACCCAAAAATATCAATTTAAGGTATCCGTAACAGGGGGTATGTAAGCCGAAT
>RDXT01000471.1 GCA_004292985.1 Bacteroidota bacterium | reverse complement strand
GTGCGCCAGTACATGGGTTCGGTGGTGCCTTATACCGACAACTATTATGCAGCGCTGAATGCAGCCGTTTTTACTGATGGCTCTTTTGTCTATATCCCCAAAGGCACCCGCTGCCCGATGGAGCTGAGTACGTATTTCCGTATCAATGAGCAGAATACGGGCCAGTTTGAGCGCACGCTGATCGTGGCCGACGAAGGCAGTTACGTGAGTTATCTCGAAGGCTGCACGGCACCCAAACGCGATGAAAACCAGCTTCACGCCGCCGTGGTGGAACTCGTTGCCCATGAGCGCGCTGAGATCAAATATTCGACCGTACAAAACTGGTATCCCGGCGACCCGGAAACAGGCGCGGGGGGTATTTATAACTTTGTAACCAAACGCGGCATCTGCAAGGGCTATAAATCCAAGATTTCCTGGACACAGGTGGAGACGGGCTCAGCTATCACCTGGAAATACCCCAGCGTGATCCTCCAGGGCGACTACAGCGAGGGAGAATTTTACTCCGTAGCGGTCACCAATGGCTACCAGCAGGCAGATACGGGCACCAAAATGACCCATATCGGCAAAAATACCCGCAGCCTGATCGTGTCGAAGGGTATTTCGGCAGGCAAAAGCAACAACAGCTACCGCGGCCTGGTCAAAATCATGAAAGGCGCCCAGAATGCCCGCAACTTTTCGCAGTGCGACTCCCTGCTGATCGGCGACCAGTGCGGCGCGCATACCTTCCCGTATATCGAAGTCGGCAATCCCAGCGGCACAGTCGAGCACGAGGCTACCACTTCCAAAATTGGCGAAGACCAGATATTCTACTGCAACCAGCGTGGCATCCCTACCGAAAAGGCCGTGAGCCTGATTGTCAACGGCTATGCCCGCGAGGTACTGAACCAACTCCCGATGGAGTTTGCGGTAGAGGCGCAGAAGCTGCTGAGTATTAGCCTGGAGGGAAGCGTTGGGTGATGTCGAAGACATTAGATGTTAGACACAAGATGTTAGACTTGAGCTCTGTCTATTGTTCCCTGAACCCTGTTACATGTTCCCTGTAATCTGTTCCCTGTAAACTGAACCCTGTTCCCTGTTATGCTCCACATATCCAACCTCCACGCCTCTGTAGAAGGCAAAGAAATCCTCCGGGGGCTGACCCTCGAAATCGGTCCCGGTGAGGTGCACGCCATCATGGGCCCCAATGGCTCTGGCAAGTCCACGCTGGCTTCGGTGCTGGCGGGCAAAGAAGACTACGAAATTACGGATGGCGAAGTGCTGTTTCACGGCAAAAACCTCCTCGATATGGACCCGGAGGTTCGCGCGGGCGAAGGGCTTTTCCTGGCGTTTCAGTATCCGGTCGAAATTCCCGGCGTTTCGATGGTCAATTTCCTGCGGACCTCCGTCAACTCGGTGCGGGAATACCGCGGGCAGGATGTGCTTTCCGCAGGCGACTTTCTGAAGCTCATGAATGAGAAAAAGAAAATTGTGGAACTCGACGCCAACCTCACCAAACGCTCTGTTAATGAGGGATTCTCAGGCGGCGAAAAGAAGCGGAATGAAATTTTCCAGATGGCGATGCTGGAGCCTTCGCTCTGCATTCTCGACGAAACCGACTCCGGACTCGACATTGACGCGCTGCGCATTGTGTCTGAGGCGGTGAACAAACTCCGCAGTCCTGAGCGGTCGTTTCTCGTGATCACGCACTACCAGCGCCTGCTGGAGCATATCGTACCCGACTTCGTGCATGTGCTCTACCAGGGCCGCATCGTTACGACCGGCGGCAAAGAACTGGCCCTCGAACTGGAGGCCAAAGGCTATGACTGGATTAAAGAAGGAGCGATATGACCACTACACAACAGACTGTGCGCGAGTCATTTATCGGGCGCTTTAAGCCGGTAGCTGCCAATGGAAAAAGCCTTGGCACCGAAGCCCGCAACCAGGCCCTGAGCGCCCTCGATACGCTGGAAATTCCGGGCCGCAAGTGGGAGGCATGGAAATACACCGACCTCCGCGAACTGAGCCAGCGGGAATATTCGCTTGCAACGGCTTCAGAAAACATTGATATTCAGCCTTTTCTGATTCCAGGCATGGAGTCCGATTTGCTGGTATTTGTTAATGGCATTTTTGTCCCGGCCCTTTCCCACACCGGAAAAAACGAAGGTCGCCTCAGCATTACGCCCCTGCACGATCTGAAGGGAGAAGATGCTGCCCTGTTTGAATCTCACTTCGCCCAATTGGCTGATCCTCAGTCTGATATATTTACGGCTCTGAATACCGCCTACGCTTCTGGCGGCGTATTCATCTGTGTCAGGAAAGGACAGGAAGCCCTGGCTCCGGTTCATCTGCTCTTTTTAACAGATGCCTCGGCAAAGGCCAGCCTTTCACAGAGCCGCAATCTGTTTGTGGTCGAGGAGGGAGCGAACGCAACCCTTATCGAGTCCAGCCGAAGCATCGGCGAAAATACCTCCCTGCGCAATGCAGTGACAGAAATATTTGTCGGGGAAAATGCTACTCTGGAATACGTAAAACTCCAGGCAGATACCCATCAGGCTTCGCTGATAGACCGCACCGAAGTGTATCAGTCACAGAGCAGCCGCTGCTTTACTTATACGATTACACTCGGTGGCGAACTGGTGCGTAACTCCCTGATTTTCAAGTTAGATGGTCAGCACGTAGAGTCGCACCTGCTGGGCGCATGGCTGCTGGACGGCCTTCAGCACACCGACAACTATACCCAGGTACACCATATGCAGCCCAATGGATTCAGCAATGAGTTGTACAAGGGCATTATGGACGAGAAGTCCACGGGTGTGTTTAATGGCCGCATCCATGTCTATCGCGATGCGCAAAAAACCAACGCCTACCAGTCCAACCGCAACATTCTGCTTTCAGATACTGCCAATATTTTCACCAAACCGCAGCTGGAAATCTATGCCGACGATGTGAAATGCAGCCACGGCGCTACCACAGGCCGCATGGACGAATCGGCGCTCTTTTACCTGCGCGCGCGTGGTATTCCGGAGCAGGCTGCAAGGCTGATGCTGGTCCGGGCTTTTGCAGGAGAAGTGATTGAAGGCATTCAGAATGAAGCACTTAGGGGCTATCTTTCGGAGATGATTGAGAAAAGATTCGAGTAATATGCCAACTATATTACGAATAGGCGGTTTTCGCTTTTTCTTTTATAGTAATGAAGGAACCGAACCTCCTCACATTCACGTAGAAAGGGCTGATGCGGTTGCGAAGTTTTGGCTTGAAACCATAGAACTAAGCAGTAATTATGGCTTTAATTCAAAGGAGATCAGGCAAATTCACGAACTCGTAGAAGAAAACAGGGCTTTTTTTATTTCTAAATGGAATGAACACTTCGGTAACTAAAACCCCGACTGGCGTTGACCTCTGGTTCGAAAACCAGAAACTCTACATACGTCTTCAGGATGGGAGAGAGATTGGTGTTCCACTCGAATGGTTTCCCAGACTGATACAGGCAAACCAGGAGCAACTGAGCAAATGGCGCTGGATCGGAAATGGAACCGGAGTCCACTGGGAGTCTTTGGATGAAGATATATCGGTAGCAGGCCTCTTAAAATAATACCTATGTCGAGCCTTAGCGTTATTACCCCTTTTGATGTCGAAACCATCCGCCAGGACTTCCCGGCGCTGCACCAGATGGTGCACGGCAAGCCGCTGGTCTATTTCGACAATGCTGCTACTTCACAGAAACCCAGTCTGGTCATAGACCGGATCCGGAAATACTACGAGCGCGACAACAGCAACATCCACCGGGGAGTGCATTATCTGAGCCAGCAGGCCACAGAGATGTATGAAGAGGCCCGCAAGAAAATACAGACCCTCATCAACGCCCGCCAGAGCTACGAGGTGCTGTTTACTAAAGGCACAACGGAAGGCATCAACCTGATTGCGTATAGCTTCGGGCAAAAATGGATCAAACCCGGAGACGAAATCATCGTCAGCGCACTGGAGCACCACTCGAATATTGTGCCCTGGCAGATGATGTGCGAGCGCACAGGCGCGCAGCTGCGGGTGATCCCCATGAACGATGCCGCAGAGCTGGACATGGAGGCCTACGCAGGCCTGTTAAATGAGCGCACACGGCTCGTAGCCACGGTCTGGATTTCCAATGCCTTGGGCACCATCAACCCTGTGGCGGAAATGATCCGTATGGCACATGAGCGCAACATCCCTGTGATGCTCGACGGCGCGCAGGCGCTTCCCCACATGCAGGTGGACGTGCAGGCCCTCGACGTGGACTTCCTTACCTTCAGCGGGCACAAGATGTTTGGTCCCACGGGAATCGGCGTTCTCTACGGCAAAGAAAAATGGCTCGAAGAAATGCCTCCGTTTATGGGCGGCGGCGATATGATCGAGAAGGTGAGTTTTGAGAAAACCACCTACAACGAACTGCCGCATAAGTTTGAAGCCGGGACTCCGCACATCGAAGGGGGTATCGGCCTGGGCGCAGCGGTGGACTACATCCAATCCATTGGCTATGAGGCGATTGGTAAATGGGAGGCTGACCTGCTTCAATATGGCACAGAGCAGCTCCTGACCCACTTCGACGACATCCGAATTGTAGGTACAGCCGCGCACAAGGCCAGCGTGATTTCCTTCCTCGTGGGAGACATTCACCCCTACGACACCGGCACGATCCTCGACCAGCTGGGGATTGCCGTGCGGACCGGGCACCATTGCACCCAGCCTATTATGACACGATTGGGAATTCCGGGCACCGTGCGGGCATCTTTTGCCTTTTACAATACCCGCGAAGAAATTGACCGGATGATCAGCGGAATCCGTCAGGTGAAAAAGATGTTCAAATCCTGAACCGGGCGGCATCCATTCAGGCTAAAGCCCTTAATCTGAAGAAAACTCTCTGCGGGCGGCTGCTGCGAAGCCTCTGTGGGCAGGCTTTTCTCTGTGCAGATCACCTTGACTGAATCCGCCTGCGGACAGGGAGTGCCGGGGAGCGTAATCTGTGGCTTGGACAAATCCTTTTTTGCAGTAGCCGGCACAGATTTCTGCTTGGGAGAAGGAGCGACATAGGGTGTCAGCGAAAGCAAACGTCCCCCCATGACAGGGTCCTGAGCATAGGCGCAGGTCAGCGAGACGAGCATTCCAAACACAGCCAGAAGTCCGATTACTTTACACATACCATTCACTGTTCAGGTATATTGTACTGTGGGTC
>RDXT01000470.1 GCA_004292985.1 Bacteroidota bacterium | reverse complement strand
ATGCGGCGGATTTTGCGCAAGATTGCCGAAGGGGATACCTCCAATCTGGGCGACACCTCTACCCTGCTCGACCCGACGGTGGTCGAAGTGATTAAAGACGGTGCGCTCAGCCGCTGAGAGGTCCGCAAAATTCCCTATCTTTCGGGCAAACATAGCCTGAATGATCAATTATGACTCAAAAAACTGGATTGCTGCCATCCGGCACTTCAAGTCCAGTTATGTCATCCGGCGAACGGTGCGGATGTGCTTCGGTATGGGGCTTTATGCGGCAGCCATCTCGACGGCTGATTACTTCCTGCGCAACCACCCTGAGCTGGCTCAGTGGGAGATGCAGATCGCGATCGAGCCTTCTGTTTTCGGCTTGCTGGGTATTTTTCTCAGCCTGCTGCTGGTATTTCGCACCAATACCTCCTACGACCGCTGGTGGGATGGCCGCAAGCAATGGGGCGCACTGATCAACCAGACCCGTGGGCTGGCGATCCTCCTGCACGGGATGCTGGGCAAAGACAGCGAAAACCGCCGTTTTTTTGCGGAGGCGATTTCGTCTTACTGCCTGGCCCTGAGCGAGCACCTGCGCGGCAAGGAGGACCACAGCCTGATCGCCCATTATTCAGGAGAATACATAGACGACCTGAAACACTACACGCATGTGCCCAACCGGATCGTGCGCGATTTGTATGAACGGAGCCAGTCTTTGTACAGAGACGGATTGATTGACGGCTACCAGATCAGCATGCTGCAGCCGGGCTTTCAGGCGCTGCTCGACATTCAGGGTGCCTGCGAGCGGATCCGCGCTACGCCGATTCCCTTCGCCCATAATTTTTTCATCAAACTATTCATCCTGGCCTACTGTGTGCTGCTGCCGCTGGTGCTGGTGCCGATTGTGGGATTTTACTCCATTTTGCTGACCATGTTTGTGTCCTATGCCCTGATTGGCCTGGAATACATTTCCGTGGAAATCGAAGAGCCCTTCGGCATGGACTGCAACGACCTGCCTACCCACAACCTGGCCGTGAAAATCGAGCATAACGTGCATGAAATTCTCGAAGTGAGCCGCAGCGACCGCGAAGAAGAAATCCAGAAGGCCTATATTGTGATCCACTAATTCATTATGAGCATTTTTCGCAAATTAGTCAGCCAAACCGCCATTTACGGGATCAGTACCATTCTGGCGCGGCTGATGAACCTGCTCCTGACCCCTCTGTACACCAACAATCCGGACCTGATTTCGCAGGCGGACTTCGGCTCCTATATCAACCTGTATGCCTTTGTCGCTTTTGTGAATGTGTTGCTGAGCTTTGGCATGGAGACCACGTTTTTCCGCTATGTGCAGGACAGTAAAGATGCGCCGCGTACCTATGCGCTTACCTTTAGCTGGGTGGCGCTGGTGAGTCTGGCCTTTACCTGCATTGCCCTGCCTCTCTACACATCTATTGCCAATATCATGGGATATGGCGAAAGGCCGGAACTGTTGCTGCTGCTTGCCGGCATTGTGGTGCTCGACGCGCTGGCTTCGATTCCGCTGGCCAAACTCCGCCATGAGGACCGCACCCGCTGGTTTGCGACCATTACCCTGACCAATGTCATGATCACCATCAGCCTGAACCTTGTGCTGATCCTGGGTTTTCGCATGGGCATCGAGGGGATATTTATCGCCAACCTGGCCGCTTCGGGGATCAAGCTGCTGATGTCCTTTCATAAAAACCTGCCTGCCTTTGTGCGACCCCGCCGCGACGAAATTCAGGAAATGCTCAACTATGCCTTTTTTATCATGCTGGCGGGTTTTGCGGGGATTATGAATGAGACCCTGGACCGCGTGATGCTGCCCTACCGCTGGGGAGAAGGAGCGCCGTTTGATGGTATGATGCTCAGTGGCAAGGAGATGAATGGCATTTATGGGGCTAATTATAAAGTGGCGATGCTGATTTCGCTTGCAACGCAGGCCTTCCGCTATGCCGCAGAGCCTTTTTTCTTCCGCAATTCCGGGCAAAAAGACTCTCCGGAGACCTTTGCGAAGGTATTTCACTATTTTATGATCGCCTCCATGACGGGCTTTTTGCTCATCGCCTCTTTTGCGCTGGAGATCGAGCAGTTTAATTTTTTTGGTCTGACAGGTAAATCCTTCGTGGGAAGTGCCTATTGGTCCGGGGTAAAGGCGGTACCGATCCTCCTGCTGGGCTATGTGTGTTCGGGGGCCTATATTAATATGTCTATCTGGTTTAAAATCACCAAGCAGACCCGCTTCGCGATGCTGTTTACGGGCACGGGAGCGGCCATTACCATTGCGGTTAATTATTTCGGCATTCCCATCTGGGGCTATATGGCCTGCGCCTGGGCGACGCTGCTGTGTTATGTGGTGATGACGGTGCTGGTGTATGTGGTGGGGCAAAAATATTATCCGGTGCCTTACCGTGTGCAGCGCCTGCTGCTGTATCTGGGCTTGTTTGTGGGTGCCTGGCTGCTGAATGCCCAGATTGGCTGGACGAGCGGGGATCCGCTTATTTTTGCGATGAAATTGTTTGTGGCTTTGCTTGCGATTGGGATTGTGGCGGCCAGTGAGCGGTTTTTGCCTGTGTTTAGAGGGTGATAGATAAACACAGATGCCACAGGCATGCCTATGGCAGATCAAGAGGTTTCACAGAGGACACAGGAGTCTTTCTCATTTCAGGACATTTGTCCTGCGCAAAGCCATGAGCAGCCCTGAACTTTGCCAGCGTACCTTTTAAATCATCTCTGTTATGAATACCGAAAAACGCATTGGCTGGCTGCTGATTTCAGGCGCGATATTGCTGCTGATTCCCTACACCCTCCTGACGATGGTTTTTGACTATCCGGACATCCTGCGGGAAGATCCGGGGGTGGTGCTGACCCGGTTTCACGCGGGCGGCAACTCGCTGATCTGGATCTGGTGGAGTTTTGCCATGACGGGCATCCCGCTGCTGTTTGCCTATGTCGGCATCGGGCAACTCTTTGAGAATCAATCTTCTCTCACGCGCAGTGCGACGGTATTGGGCATTATTTCGGGGATTACCCAGATCGTGGGGCTGCTTCGCTGGACCTTTGTGGTGCCGGTGCTGGCTTCTGCCTATGTGGAGACAAATGACGAAAGCGTAAAATCTTCTATATCCATTGTATTTCAGGCCTTTCACCAGTTTGGGGGTGTTGTGCTGGGTGAGCATCTGGGTCAGTTGTTTACCATCGCGTGGACGGTCATGATCGCGCGGGTGTTTGCTCAAACAGGGTATTTCCCCCGCTGGGTCAGTGTCTCAGGGTATGTGATTTCGGGAATTTATCTGCTGGCGCAGGCGGAGCTGTTTGCTACGGTCATGCCGGGTTTTCCGGTCTGGGACCTCGCGGGATTTCTGGGTAGTACGCTGTGGCTGCTGTGGTTGGTGGTGGTGGGGGTGTATTTTGTGAGGCGGTGAGGCGCAGAGCGGGTGTGGACCGGCCCTTCGACAAGCTCAGGGACCGGTGGTTCTGTTCCCTGATCCCTGTTCCCTGCCAACTGTTCCCTGTCAACTGTTCCCTGTTCCCTGTTCCCACACTCTCCATTTGGCTGTAAGCTCGAATACGGTTTTTAAGATGGCTTTTTCTGCTTCTTCGAGGGTCATTTTGCGACGGGACATCACGATTTTGGCTACTTCGAAGGCCTTCTCGGGTTTGTAGGTGGAGAAGCCTGCGTGGCCGCCCCAGGCGAAGGAGGGGATGAAGGTGCGGGGGAAGCCTTCGCCGAAGACGTTGGCGGAAACGCCGATGACGGTGCCGGTGTTAAACATGGTGTTGATGGCGCATTTGCTGTGGTCGCCCATCATCAGGCCGCAGAACTGGAGGCCCGTATCGCGGAATCGCCCGCTGGGTTCGTGCCAGATGCGGATGTTTTCGTAGGTGTTTTTGAGGTTGGAGGTGTTGGAGTCAGCTCCGAGGTTGCACCAGTAGCCCAGCACGGAGTTGCCCATGTAGCCGTCGTGGGCTTTGTTGGAGTAGCCCATCACGACGGAATTGCCGATTTCGCCGCCTACTTTGGACCAGGGGCCCACGGTGGTATCTCCGCGCATTTTGGCGCCCATGCTCAGGGAGGAGTGCTCGCAGAAGGCATGTGTGCCTTTGATGATCGCGCCTTCGCCGATCTCGCTGTGCGGGCCGAGATACACCGGGCCGTCTTCGGCGTTGATGATGGCGGCGCGGATGGTTACGCCTGGGCTAATGTACAGATTATCAGCGCCATAGACGCGGGTATAAGGGTCGCGTAGCGGCTCTGAGGGGGCTGTGGCTACGAGTGGAAAGTCGTTGCGGATCAGTTGCGCGTTGAGGCGGAAAAGATCGGGCAGGTGGCGGATGGCCAGGGGCGAAAGCTGGGTTTTTTCTTCGCGCAGGCCCAGCGAGGCCAGCAGTTCGGGGCTGATGATCCCATCGTGTACGGCAGGCAGTTGCCCCGGGGAGAAGGATGCGCAGAGCACTTCGCCTTCGGCGCTGAGGTAATATGTGCCGGGGGCCGTTTCCCGGACGAGGCGCAGCAGTTCCGCATCGGGCACATATTTGCCGTTGATCCAGGTATGGGCTTCGTCGGGAAGCTCATAGCCGAAGCGCAGCCCGAGGTAATCGTAAGGCAGGCCTGCGAGGGGCTGGTTCAGGCTTTTCTCCCAGCGCTCCTTGCAGGTAAGGATGCCTGAGCGCAGTTCATACAGCGGGCGCGTGTAGGTAAAGGGGAGCAGGTCGAAATGGCTGGCGTCTTCGAACAGGATACACTTCATGGTGCAAACTTAAAACAAAGCAGGCAGTCCTTGCGAACTGCCTGCGAAGATATCTTACCTGAAGAAGCAGAGATTCTGCCCGCTCAGGATTATTGAGGCTTTTTGCCGTAGCGGGAGTAGAACTTGTCCACACGACCCGCTGTGTCCAGCAGCTTTTGTTTGCCGGTAAAGAAGGGATGTGAGTCGCTGGAAATCTCCAGTTTCACGAGCGGATATTCGTTTCCGTCTTCCCAGGTGATGTTTTCGCGGGTCTTCACCGTGGAGCGGCTCAGGAATGCGAAGTCTGTCGAAATGTCCTTGAATACTACGAGTCTGTATTCAGGATGTATGCCCTCTTTCATGTTTCCTAAAATTTGAGAGGGCAAATGTACACCCTGGCTCAGATATATGCAAACATTTTTTAGAAAAAAGTGGGGGCTTGTGTGGGGCGGTGTG
>RDXT01000469.1 GCA_004292985.1 Bacteroidota bacterium | reverse complement strand
TTTCTCCGGGATTGAGCAACGAAAGGGTTTTAATTAGCCTCGTGTTTTGCATAATCCATTGTTCATATATCCCAGAAAAGAAGAATAAGTAGAAGCATATTCTATTGATAATCAAGCATATTAACTTTTAATCAAAAAAATAGTTTCTCAGAAAATGAAAAAAGTGTAGCTCTTAACCTTAAACAAAAAGCTGAAATTGTCGCTTAATACATCACAAACTACTCAACCTAAGCCCCTCATTCTCCATGAATCAATCTGTTACCCGCCATCTGCTGCTCCTTGCCCTGTGCTTTTTCGCAGGCCGTCATGCATATGCCCTGCAGGTGAGCTTTGCTTCAGATACGCTGTATGCATGTGCGCAGGAACCCTTCACGCTGAGCCCCTCAGTCGCAGGTGGCAGCGGAGGCTATACATATCTCTGGAGCAATGGCGAAACGGGAAGCACAGTTACACAACTATTTTCACCGGGATTCAGTTCGTTTTGGGTAAAAGTAACAGACAGCAGCGGCGATATAGACAGCGCATCGGTGATGGTGCACATCCTCGCTGAGTGCGTATGGCCGGGCGATTTCAATGGAGATGCGGTCGCCAACAACTACGACGTACTTTTCTGGGGCCGGGGATTCGGAAACAGCGGCCCTCTGCGGCCCCAGGCGCATACCAACTGGATCGGCCAGGCGGCCTTTCCCTGGACACATACTTTCAGTAGCGGCACCAACTATGTACACGCCGATGGCAACGGCGACGGTCAGATCAACTGGAATGACCCCGCAGCCATTTTGCACAATTACTTCGCACCCAATTCGGCTTCCGGCCTCAGCCCTATCGGACTTCCAGGCGCTGTGCCGCTGACGATCAATTTCCCGGCCATGCCTTCAGAGCCAGGTGATACGCTCACGGTGCCCATTTTACTCGGCAACGCTGACTTCCCTGCCGACAGCATCAGTGGAATTGCCTTTTCAGTCATTTATGACAACTCGCTTATAGATTCAGGCTCGGTGCACATCACGTACAACAACTCATGGATGGGCCAGCAAGGCACTACCCTGCACGTGCTGGACAAAGACTTTTATGCACAGGGGCAGGTGGATATCGCGCTTACCACCCTCGGCGCCAACCTTGTCAATGGCTATGGGAGAATCGCGGACATTTCGGTGATGATAGATGATATCATCGGCAAACGGCAGGGCATCGAAATGGTGCGGATCGAAATCCAAAATGTTACCCTTACCGGGAAAAACGGGCAGCTTATTCCGGTGAAACTTCTTTCCGAAGGATTTCTTATCAGCCTCAGCGCAGATCAGGATGTATCAGCCTTTGCTGTGGATGTATTTCCCCAGCCTGCATCCGATCTGCTGACCGTTACCTGGAACCCTGCTCTGCGCCCGGAGACACTTGATTTGATTTCTCCCGACGGCAGACTCGTGAAAAGCGTACAGCCCACATCCAGCGCTGCCCGCATCAACACGGCGGATCTGCCCGGAGGACTTTATCTTTTGCATATTCAAAACGACACCCAATCACTTTACCGGAAAGTTCTGATCAGATGATGGAGCCTTCCTGACGAATTACATTAACTCAACACCTTCTTTAACAATGAGAAAGCTAATCTTAACATTAGCGGCCGGATTTTTCCTGGCCCTGACCCCAGGTACTGGCTATGCCCAGACTGCCCTGGTCCAAATCATCCACAACTCGCCCGATCCGCTCGCGGCCACTGTGGACATCTACATCAACGGTGGAGCAATCCCTGCCGTGGATAACCTCGACTTCCGCGAAGCAACCGCCTTTCTGTCCGTACCGACAAACGTGATCGTTGGTATTGCCCTCGGCAACTCGACTGGCCCTGGCAGCATTCTGGCAACTTTTCCTTATACGCTGGTTGCCAACCAAAAGTATGTGATTGTTGCCAATGGCTTGCTTAACACAACAGGCTACAACACAACGGTAAACAGCCCTATCACCTTTTCACTCAATGTTATCACACCGGCTCAGGACAATGCTCCTGCCGGAAGCACCAGCATTGTCGCTTTCCACGGCTCGACTGACGCACCCCAGGTGGACGTTCTGGCTAACGGAAACACAGCCGCTCCGCTGATCAACAACCTTTCTTACGGAAACAACAGTGGCTATGCAACGGTGCCTGCTGCCAAGTATGTACTTCAGGTTACACCCGGCAACAACAATAGCACAGTGGTAGCTACCTACTACGCTGACCTTACTCCCCTGAGCGGAGGCGCAGCAGTTATTTTTGCTTCTGGCTTCCTCAACCCTGCCACCAACCAGAATGGCGCTGCCTTCGGCCTGTTTGCCGCCCTGCCCAATGGTACCGTACTGCAGCTGACCAGCGTTGGTACGGCCCGCGCGCAGGTGATTCACAATGCCGCTGATCCTGCTGCCGCTACCGTGGACATTTACATCAACACCCTGACAGATACACTGAAGCTCGACAACGTGCCTTTCCGTGGCGCAACAGGCTTCATTGACCTGCCTTCCGGATATCCTGTGGACGTGGTGATCGCCCTTCCCACCAGCACAGGCATTGCCAATGGTGTTGTAGCTACCTTCCCGATCACCGCTACCACCGGTGAAAAATACCACATCGTAGCGAATGGCGTATTGACTCCCGGCTCTTTTGCTGCCAACCCCAGCGCTGTGAATACCGCCTTTACCCTGCTCGTTCAGCCTGGCGCCCAGGAGTCTGCTGCCGCCGGCAGTGTGGCCCTCAAAGTGCTTCACGGTTCGACCGATGCACCTGCTGTTGGCGTGAATGCCAATGGAAATCAGCTGATTCCATCCTTTCAGTATAAGGATTTCGTAGGCTATGTAAACGTTCCTGCGGGCAAATATCGTGTGGACGTAACAGGTGCCAACGCTCCCGGCACAGTGATCGCTCCTTTCTACGCTGACCTCAGCGGTCTGGGCGGCGGCGCTTCGCTGGTATTTGCTTCCGGCTTCCTGACTCCTTCTGCCAACCAGAACGGTCCAGCTTTCGGTCTTTTCGCAGCACTGCCCAACGGTACCGTTGTTGCCCTGACCCCCGTGAGCACTGCCCGTGCACAGGTGATCCACAATGCTGCTGATCCTGCTGCCGCTACCGTGGACATTTACATCAACACGCTGACAGATACCCTGAAACTGGACAACGTGCCTTTCCGTGGCGCAACAGGTTTCATTGACCTGCCTGCCGGATATCCGGTGGACGTAGTGGTTGCCCTGCCTACCAGCACCGGCATCAGCAATGGCGCACTGGCTACCTTCCCGATCACCGCTGCTGCGGGCGAAAAATACCACATCGTAGCCAATGGCGTGCTCACTCCCGGCTCCTTTGCCGTGAATCCGAATGCGGTAAACACTGCCTTTACCCTCCTTGTACAGCCAGGTGCACTTGAAGCAGGAACTGCCGGAAACGTATCCCTGAAAGTGCTTCACGGTTCGACCGATGCACCTGCTGTGGGCGTGAATGCCAATGGAAATCAACTGATTCCATCCTTCCAGTATAAGGATTTTGTAGGCTATGTGAGCGTTCCTGCTGCGGAATATCGCGTGGACGTAACAGGTGCCAATGCTCCCGGCACAGTGATCGCTCCTTTCTACGCTGACCTCAGTGGTCTGGGTGGCGGCGCTTCGCTGGTATTTGCTTCCGGCTTCCTGACTCCTTCTGCCAACCAGAGTGGTCCTGCTTTCGGTCTTTTTGCAGCACTGCCTAATGGCACCGTTCTCCCACTGACTCCCGTAGGCAATGCCCGCGCACAGGTGATCCACAATGCTGCTGATCCTGCTGCCGCTACCGTGGATATCTACATCAACACGCTGACCGACACAGTGAAGCTCGACAACTTTGCTTTCCGCACAGCAACTCCCTTCATTGACCTGCCTTCCGGCTATCCTGTGAAAGTGGTTGTAGCTCTGCCAAGCAGCACAGGCATCGGCAATGGCGCACTGGCTACCTTCCCGATCACCGCTGCTACCGGACAAAAATACCACATCATCGCCAATGGCGTGCTGAACCCTGCTTCTTTTGCTGCCAACCCTGGCGCTGTCAGCACAGCATTTAACCTCTTCATCGGAGCAGGTGCCCGCGAAGAGTCTGCTACTGCCGGACAGGTGGACCTCAAAGTGTTTCACGGTGCTACCGACGCTCCCCGTGTGGACGTGCTTGCCAATGGCGGTACACCAGCGCTGATTACCGATCTGGGTTACACTGAGTTTGAAGGTTACGCAACCGTACCTCCTGCCAACTATACCCTGAGCATTACCCCTGCCGGAAATAACAGCACCGTAGTTGCAGCCTTTATCGCTCCTGCCAGCTCCCTCGCCGACAGCGCCGGACTGATCCTGGCTACAGGCTTCCTGACTCCTGCCAACAACCAGAACGGCGCCGGATTTGGCCTGCTGCTCGTACTCCCCGACGGAAAAGCAATCCTGCTGGCTACTTCATCCATCGATGAGCTGCCATTCGACAACGAACTGCTCAATGCTTTCCCGAACCCTGTTTCTGAGCAACTGTCTCTTGAATACACGGTAAAAAGCGCCGGTAATGTACGCCTCCGCGTGTTTGATGCCCAGGGCCGTCTGGTCGTGGATCAGCAGCAAGGCAAACAAAGCCCAGGCGAATACAGCCTCGACCTCTCTGCTGCCAGCCTCGCCGCAGGTGTGCACACAGTCGTGCTGGAAACCGAAACGGCCCGCGCAGTTCGCCGGATTACCGTTCTGCACTAATACGTAATTCAGGTTAGGTTGTGTGTGTGATATTCAAAACGGCCTCCCTTTGCGGGGAGGCCGTTGCTTTTTCTCTATGTCATTCAGAATCAGTTTTCTGAAGGCAGGAAAGAGTAGTTTTTGGCGTAGTACAGCATCTGCTTTGTGAAATCGGTCGGGTACTCGATTTTTACATCGGTGATCTCGCCGTCTTTCATCACAGGAACCAGCATCGGGTTAATGAAGCCGTTGTAAGGAGGAATGTTCAGGCGCTCAAAACGGTCGAGCACTTCTTTGTGAAGTTTCTGATCCACTTTGACACCATAGGTTTCCACTAACTTTTTAGCGGCATCATAATCTCCTTCAGAGGTGATGCGCTGGGTTTCGCGGAGCAACTGACCGAAAATTTCGCGAAGTTTCTCGTAGTTATTGATCCGGACAAAGGTTTTGCCATCGCGCTGAAACAGCTCGATCACATTGTCTTTTTTGCC
>RDXT01000468.1 GCA_004292985.1 Bacteroidota bacterium | reverse complement strand
AGGAGGATGGCCAGCAACTCGGCATCGGTCAGTGCGCCTACGCCCCGCGCCATCAGCTTCTCGCGGGGGCGGTCTTCGACGGCCCAGTGTTTGATCGGTACATTGGTGTAATATGTCATTGCAAGGGATTGTTTGGAATCCGATTGCATAGGTAATGAGCGAATGGCGTATTTTATTGGAAAAATATCGAAGAAAGTAACGGAAATGCCAATAAAAAAAGCTCCCTGAGAGGGAGCTATTATATATACTAAATCGTCCGCTACGGGACTACATAGGAAAAGACAGGTCAGATAAGCTTAGGCCAGCTTATTTACGTAGCGGGTGAGTTTGCTCTTGAGGTTGGAAGCATTATTCTTGTGAATAATGTTTTTCTTCGCCACTTTATCAATGGTGCTGATAACAGCGGGCAGCAGTTCAGCGGCCTCAGTTTTGTTATGAGTACCACGGAGACGCTTGACAGCGAGGCGCATACCTACTTTCTGGAAGCGGTTGCGGAGGCGGCGCTTGGCGTTTTGACGGATGCGCTTGAGTGCAGACTTATGATGAGCCATATTGGGTAGCCGGATTCGATTCTTGATTTCAGGACGGCAAATATACAGAGCATTTTACAAAGCGCAAACTTTTATCAAGAATTTTCAGACATCAGGCTACCGCACAAAACTAACAAGCGTTTGCCTATCTCCTTCCTCCGCTGTAAGTTGCAGTTTCTTTATGCTGGGATGTTATGGCACGAATATTATCAGGCAACCGCAAGCAGTTTATCATCGAGGAAGCCGGGCAGCTTTTTCGCGAAAAAGGCTACACAGCTGCATCTATGCGCGATCTGGCTGAGCGGGTGGGGGTCGAGGCGGCCAGCCTGTACAACCATATCAAGTCCAAAGACGAACTGCTGCGCGAGATATGCTTCCGGGTCGCACACGAGTATGTGTCGCACCTGAGCCAGACCGAGCAGATGGAGGCGACTTATGCCGAAAAGGTGCGCGCCCTGCTGCGGATGCACATCGCCATCATTACCCATGATATATCGGCGGTTTCGGTTGCCAACAACGAATGGAAACACCTCCCGGAGCCCTATCTGTCGGAATTTACCCATATCCGCCGGGACTATGAGCGGCGTTTTGCGGCCCTGATCCAAAAAGGCATCGAAGCGGGCGAATTCAGGCCCGTTAACCCCAAAATCGCGCTGTTTACCCTCCTGGCCGCTGTGCGCTGGGTAGAGATCTGGTACAAGCCGGGCCGCGAAATCAGCCCCCAGACGCTCGAAAGGGATATCGAAACCATTTTGATCCACGGACTCACACAGGCCACTGCCCCATGACCCGCTTTTATCCGCTCCCCGTCCGGGAGATCCGCAGCGAAACCGCCGACTGTATTTCCCTGGTCTTAGATGTGCCGGAGGAATGGAAAAACGTCTTCCAATTCACTCAGGGTCAATACCTTACCTTTCGTGTCCACCTTGGAGGGGAAGAACTGCGCCGCTCCTACTCGATCTGCTCCAGCCCCCTCGATGCGGAGCTACGTGTAGCGGTGAAGCTGGTGCCGGGCGGTGTATTTTCTACCTTCGCCCATACCTCGCTCCACGAAGGCGATGTCCTCGAAACCCTGCCCCCCGCAGGCCGCTTTTTTACCCCGCTCGATCCGGCGCACAAAAAACGCTATGTGGCCTTCGCCGCCGGGAGTGGCATTACCCCTATCCTTTCGCTGATCAAAACCACCCTCCGCACAGAGCCGCAAAGTGAGTTTACGCTGGTATATGGCAACCGCAGCCGCGCCTCTGTGATCTTTAAAGAAGAAATAGAATCGCTGAAAAACCGCTACATGGGCCGTCTGGCGATCCACCACGTGCTGAGCCGAGAGCTACCCGATGCTCCTATTCTGGGCGGGCGGATAGATGCAGGTAAATGCCGGGCCTTTTTTGAGCGCCTGATCTCTGTAAAAGGGGTGGATGAATGGTTTATCTGCGGCCCGGAAGAAATGATGCTCGAAGTCCGCGCAGAACTCGAAGCCGCAGGCGTGGAGCGGAAACACATTCATATCGAACTCTTTGCTGCCGCCTCGCCCCGTGCCGGAAAAGCGGCCTCCGAAAGCGGGAAACAGCCCTCAGGAAAAGTAAGTCAGATAAGCGTGCGACTCGACGGGGTTTCGTTTCAGATGGAGGTGGCGCAGGAGGGCGAAGCCCTGCTCGATGTGGCCCTGCGCCACGGCGCCGACCTCCCCTACGCCTGTAAAGGCGGTGTCTGCTGCACCTGCCGCGCCCGGCTCATCGAAGGCGAAGTAGTCATGGATGTCAACTACGGCCTCGAACCCGATGAAATCGCCGCCGGATTTATCCTCACCTGCCAGGCGCACCCCCGCAGCGAAAAAGTGGTGGTGGACTTCGATTGACAGGGAACAGGGAACAGTTTTCAGGGAACAGACTTGTGGTCGCTGCCTGTCCCGTTTACGGGGAGCTTGTCGAAGCGCCGCAAATGCAGATAACACGAAGTGTCTAAGCCCTGAAAGGGCGCAATACGATAGCAAGGGGCGAAACCCCTTGCAACTGTGAAATGGGCATCGCCCCAGAAACCATACCACCCCAAAACTAACAAACGTTTGTTTTTTTCGTAATCTTCGTATCTTTGCCATAGGACCCGCTTACGTGAAACGATTCTCAATGCAGCGCTTATGTCAGTAATGGAAGTGAATCCTGAGCTTTTGTTCCAGGGAAAAATTGATGCGGAGGTAAAAATAGAGCCTCGCGACTGGATGCCCCCCGCCTACCGCAAAACACTGATTCGTCAGATTTCGCAGCACGCGCACTCGGAGATTGTGGGGATGCTGCCCGAAGGCAACTGGATCACCCGCGCACCCTCGCTGCGGCGCAAGGCGGCCCTGCTGGCCAAGGTCCAGGACGAAGCAGGCCACGGCCTCTATCTCTATGCCGCCTGCGAAACCCTCGGTGTGGACCGCGAAACGCTGCTGAATGAACTCCACAGCGGCAAAGCCAAATACTCCAGCATCTTTAATTACCCGACCCTCACATGGGCGGATATGGGCGCGATCGGCTGGCTGGTGGATGGAGCTGCCATTATGAACCAGGTGCCGCTCTGCCGGGCCTCCTACGGCCCCTACGCGCGCGCGATGGTGCGGGTCTGCAAAGAAGAAAGTTTTCACCAGCGCCAGGGTTATGAAATCATGATGACCCTCACCAAAGGCACAGAAGCTCAGAAACGCATGGCGCAGGATGCGCTTGACCGCTGGTGGTGGCCTTCGCTGATGATGTTTGGTCCCAGCGATACGGACTCCCCCAACTCGGCGCAGTCCATGAAGTGGAAGATCAAACGTTTCTCCAACGACGAGCTGCGCCAGCGATTTGTGGATTACACCGTTCCGCAGGCAGAATTTATCGGCCTCCGCGTGCCGGATGCAGATCTGCGCTGGAATGAGGAGCGCCAGCACTATGACTTCGGAGCCATAGACTGGGAAGAGTTTCAGCAGGTACTCAGCGGCAACGGCCCCTGCAACCGCGAGCGCCTCCAGGCCCGCGTAGATGCCCATGAACAAGGAGCCTGGGTGCGAGAGGCGGCAACTGCCTATGCCCAAAAACACCAGCGCCAGACCGTATAACCCAATACCCTATGTGGCCTCTCTGGGAAGTATTTATCCGAAGCAAACAGGGTCTCGACCACAAGCATGTGGGGAGCCTCCACGCTGCCGATGCGCAAATGGCCATCGAAGCCGCCCGCGATGTCTATACCCGCCGCATGGAAGGGGTGAGCATCTGGGTGGTCGAGTCGAAATACATTCACGCCTCCAACCCCGACGACAGCGCCGCGTTTTTTGACCCGGCCAATGACAAAGTGTACCGCCACCCGACCTTTTACCAGGTTCCAGACGAAATTGAACACATGTGAATCCTCTGCTTGACTATACCCTGCGCCTGGCCGACAACAGCCTGATCCTGGGGCACCGCCTCTCGGAGTGGTGCGGCCACGGCCCTATCCTGGAGCAGGACATCGCCATGACCAACCTCGCGCTCGACCTCATCGGCCAATCCCGGAGCCTGTATCAATATGCGGCGGAAATCGAAGGGCAGGGCCGAAGCGAAGACGACCTCGCCTACCTGCGCGATGGCTGGGACTTTCGCAATGTGCAGTTGACCGAGCTGCCCAACGGCGACTTTGGCCGGACAGTGATGCGCCAGTTTCTGTACGATGCCTACGAGCAGCCTTTTCTGGAGGCGCTGAGCCAGAGCCGCGACGAGCGCCTGGCCGCTATTGCCGCCAAATCGCTCAAAGAAGCGACCTACCACCTGCGCTGGAGCAGCGAATGGGTGATCCGCCTTGGCGATGGCACCGAAGAAAGCCACCGCCGGGTGCAGACAGCCCTAAATGAACTCTGGCCGTATTGCGGAGAACTGACACGGCCCAACGCCACAGACATCACACTGCTGACCGAGGGAATTGCCCCTGATCTTGACATAGTGGCAGCAGCATGGCAAAAAAAGATAACTGAAGTGCTCGAAGAGGCCACCTTGCGCCAGCCCGAGACCCGTCCGGCCCGAAAAGGAGGCAAAGACGGGGTGCATACCGAGCATCTGGGCTATATTCTGGCCGAAATGCAGTTCCTTCAACGCACTTATCCAGGCGCTCAGTGGTGATAAATGCCGATGATATCCTGCATCTGCTTGAAGATGTCTGCGATCCGGAGGTTCCGGTACTCTCAATCGTGGATCTGGGGGTGGTCAGAGGGGTCGAAGTGCATGAAAATGCCGTCGAGGTGCGCCTTACGCCCACCTATTCAGGCTGCCCTGCGATGGATGTGATCAGCAGCGCTGTCCGGGAGCGGCTGGAAGCAGAAGGTTTTTCGGTACAGATCACGATGGTGCTCAGCCCGGCCTGGACCACCGACTGGCTTTCGGAGGCGGGTAAAGAAAAATTGCTGGCCTATGGCATTGCTCCTCCGGTGGATACGCCAACCCCACGCGCGCTTTTTGGGGCGGAGCCGATTGTGCACTGCCCACAGTGCGGGTCTGCGCAGACAGAGCTGCTGAGTTTATTTGGCTCTACTGCCTGCAAATCCCTCTACCGCTGCAAAGCGTGCCTGGAGCCTTTCGACTATTTTAAATGCCTGAAATAAAGGAACTTACATGAAAATAGGCATTCTCGGCTGCGGTGCGATGGGCAGCGGAATCGCGCAGGTAGCAGCGATGGCGGG
>RDXT01000458.1 GCA_004292985.1 Bacteroidota bacterium | reverse complement strand
CAGCAGCCCCCGTACTGCCCGATTTCCAATTTCGGGTCGACCAATTGTTTGCATGAAAGTTCGCCCCTCAGCCCTCCTAATCCGCACGACCAACGGTCAACGCCAAGTTCTTCTGATGCACTACCGCTACGGCGAGGCCGACGTGTACGCCCTGCCCGGCGGCAACCCCGACCGGGGCGAAACATTGACCGAAACCGTTGTGCGTGAACTGCGCGAAGAGTTAGGCATCGTTGTTAGCGTTGGGGAGGCCCTTTTCTTTGGTGAAATGCTTCTTTCCGAACATAAAGACGACGTATTGCATGTTGTCTTCGGTGCTGATATCCAGGAGGGAACCCCTATTCTAAATCCGGCAGAGACATCGGCATTAGCTGTTCAATGGATTGATGTTGAGAAGCTTACTCAACTAAACCTTTATCCAAATGTAGGAGATGAGATCAAGCGATATGCGTTGATGCAGAGTGTTGTGCCGATGGGGTACATTGGCCGCATTGAGCAACAGTATTTTGGGTAATGGTTCGTACCTTTGCCTGTTGTTCGCGCTCGGAATGCGAATAAGCATAAACATTATACTTTTGCGTTTGTTGTTGTAACACAACGACTCAGACGATTCGCTATGCTGATTACCCCCGGCAACTTACTTGCTTCCATCAACAATCCCGACGACCTGCGCCGAATCGACAAGGCCGATCTCCCCAAAGTTTGCGATCAACTCCGTCAGTTTATTATCGACAATGTGTCGATTTATGGGGGCCACTTCGGGGCCAGCCTGGGCGTTGTTGAACTGACCGTTGCTCTTCATTACATTTATAATACGCCCGACGATCAGTTGGTTTGGGATGTGGGCCACCAGGCCTACGGCCACAAAATCCTGACCGGTCGGCGCGATGTTTTCCATACGAATCGCTTCTACAAAGGCATTTCGGGTTTTCCGAAGCGCAAAGAAAGCCAATACGACACCTTTGGCGTTGGCCACTCATCGACGTCGATTTCGGCGGCTTTGGGCATGGCTGTTGCGTCGAAGTTGCAGGGTCACCCAAACCGGCAGCACATTGCCGTGATTGGCGACGGGTCGATGACGGCGGGCGAGGCCTTTGAGGGCATGAACCACGCCGGAGCCACCGACGCCAACCTGTTGATCGTGTTGAACGACAACAACATGAGTATCGACCCCAATGTGGGTGCCCTGCGCGGCTACCTGACCGACATTACTACCTCACCGACTTATAACCGGGTTAAGGACGAGGTCTGGAATTTGCTCGGCAAGATGGATAAACTGGGCAAAACAGC
>RDXT01000457.1 GCA_004292985.1 Bacteroidota bacterium | reverse complement strand
AAACCCGCAGAGCGGCGGCTGCCCTGCTGCAAAAAGTAGCCCGTGCCGTGCTCATTACCCTCGGCGAAAAAGGCGCATATTACCTCAGCAAATCGGGCGAAGAGGCCTTTGTGCCAGCGATACCCGTGCAGGCCACCGATACCACCGCCGCCGGAGATGTATTTAATGGCTATCTGGCCGCAGCGCTGGCCGAAGGGAGCAGCTACGCAGCAGCCATTGCATGGGCCGGCAGGGCCGCCGCCATTTCGGTAACGCGCAAAGGGGCGCAGCCTTCTATTCCGCAGAGAGAGGAAGTGCTTTAAGTCGGGTGTTGGGGTTTCCGGAAATGCGGAGCCTATTCCACGATCAGCGGTTTTGCTCCCACCTTTTCGCCGTCGTTTACCATAAGCCAGTAAAATCCCTTCGCAAGGTCGGCGGGAAGTGCCAGCCGGAACGGTGATGAGGCATCTACAGACCATTCCTGCACCCACCTGCCGCCCCTGTCGAGCAGGGTCGCCGTGGCAGGAAGCCGCTGATTACCAGGTATTTCTATGGTAAGAACACCTCCCGCCGCTACCGGATTGGGATAAAGCTGAAACGCCATGTCGGGGCGAGGGGCGGCGACTGAGGCGATTGTACCCGGGCGTTCCAGCACAAAAGCCAGGTCCCAGATGACAGTAGGAATGGGGACGGTCAAGGCCCCTCCGCTCACGTTTACAGCTGAGCCGGAGAGCAGGGCACCTGTCAGGCAGTTGTACCATTTCAGGAAATAGGTGCTGTCTTCGAGGCCGCTGAGGGTCAGTTGCGCGCCTGTTACTGCCGCAGGTACACCGCTTACAGGCAGCACTTCGTGGTTGTACTGGTTGGAAAGCAGCCAGCCCGCAGCACTTTTGCCATCTGCCGCTTTCAGGATATAGGCATCAATCTTCGACCCCAATCCCGAAAAGCGGTAGGAAGCGATGCTCACCCAGTCTGCGCCGCTATTGTCCACCCTGATGTGGTGCGGCCCGGCGGGAACGTTAAGGGTATAGCTGGTATTGATCTGGGCATTCTGGTTAAGGACAATGACCCCGTCGAGGCGGATGGTGATCTTGGGTGAAGTACTTGTGGAGCTGCCCGTGCGTACCGTAAAGGTGCCATCTGCCGGATAATCAACGACAAATACAGGGGGGCTGCGGAATTGCGTATTCCACTGACTACCATAGAGATAGCTTCCCAGGGCATAGCTGGCGGGAGTTACACTGCCATCGGCATTGACGCTGAGGGTATCGGTGCCGATACCCGCCCAGCCGAGGGAGGGTGTGAGGGA
>RDXT01000467.1 GCA_004292985.1 Bacteroidota bacterium | reverse complement strand
TGGCCTTTCATATCGGCGACCCCTCTCTCCTGATCGAAAACAAAGCTCCTGACTCCGCCGGGTACATCCATCCGGGAATTTTTGCCGCCATCGAAGTCCTGACCGAAGATACCCTTTTTGCCCACCTGCTCAGCGAAGGAATTGACATGATGCAAAAACCTCAACATGAGCCACTTATAGAAAAAGGGCAAAGTCCCAAAGGCTTCCGGATGGGCCTGGGGAAGGTGGTATATATCGAACCGTATTATCGTAAAACAGACCTCCGCCTGAATCCCTCTCTCCATATGCTCCACGCAGATGATGCCGAGCAACGTTTTATCAGCTTGCTGCAGCAATATTCCGAAGGGGTGGGGCTTTCCTACGATATGCTCAGCAAACGGCGGCTGAAAAGCAGCGACTCTGCCCGCATCCGGGAAATTATCGTGCTGGATGAATGGATCCGGGAAAAAAACCACCAGGATGCGCTTTCGCTGGTTTCGCTGAATCAGGAAGAAGTAAAAAAACTCGCGCAGGCCTACGGCACGCCTTATTTTATTCACACTGGGGTGAACAGCACGCTGGTTGACCGCAGAGGAAGAGGGGTTTTGCTGGCGGGCGGAATGATTTTCCCTCCGGCGATGCCCTTTATTCTGTATAAAATCCTGCGGCCCGAATACCTTACACAGGTAGATACGCAGGTGTATGACCTCGAAAAAGGGATATGTCTTTTGCAGGATACCCACACCACCCGCATGAAAGACGGCCAAGACGTGCTGGGAATGCTCACCTATAACCTTGTCTATCAACTACATCTGAAATAATGAACGATCTTTCCGGCAAAGGATTCCGTTTTTTCACACGGCAGGCACCCACTGCCGCACTTCTGGTTTCGGTCCTCATTATTTCTATCTGCGCCATTCTCTACGAACTGCTGATCAGTACCCTTTCGAGCTATTTTCTGGGAAGCAGCATTTTTCATTTTTCGCTCGTAATCGGACTTTTTTTGTCTTCGATGGGCATCGGCTCCTATCTCTCGCGCTATGTCAAAGGGGATCTGATCCGCTGGTTTATCGGTTTCGAAATTTTGCTCAGCCTTATCGGGGGGCTTTCGGCGCTGCTGCTCCATGCTGCCTTCGCTTTTACCTCCTATTATTATGGGGTAATGGTCGCGCTGATTGTTACCCTCGGCAGCCTCATCGGTCTCGAAATTCCCATTCTTACCCGGATCGTGCGGCGATACGAAAACCTCCGCGATGCGATGGCCAAGGTGCTTTCATTTGACTACCTCGGTGCGCTGTTTGCCTCATTGCTTTTTCCGCTGCTGCTGCTGCCTGTGCTTGGGATCATGCGCACAGCCTTTGCCGTGGGCCTGCTCAATTTGTGTGTCGCGGCGCTGAACATCCGCCTTTTTTACCCTGACCTGCTGAGACCGGGCAGACTGATGGGCTATGCCGCAGCGGTGTGTGTGCTCCTGGTAGCAGGTGTGCTGGCTTCGGAAAAAGTGGTTTCGGTTTTTGACTCATTTCTCTACCGGGATCCGATCGTTTTTTCCCGGCAAACGCCCTGGCAGCAGATCACAGTTACGCGCTGGAACAAAGACACCCGGCTCTACCTCGATGGCAATCTTCAGTTTTCGTCGGCAGATGAGCACCGCTACCACGAGCCGCTGGTACATGTGCCGATGCTGCTCGCTCCGGCGCGGGAGCAGGTGCTGCTGCTGGGCGGAGGCGATGGCTTAGCCGTTCGCGAAATGCTGAAATATGCTGATGTTCAGCAGATTACCGTTGTGGACCTCGACCCGGCCATTACACAGATCGCTTCCACGCATTCCCTGTTTACGGGCATCAACCAGCATTCTCTCAGCGACCCCCGCGTAAAAATTGTGAACCAGGATGCGTATCAGTTTATCGAAAAAGACACACTCAGGTATGATGTGATTGTCATAGATCTGCCCGACCCCAACAATACCAGCCTGGGCAAATTGTACAGCGCCGAATTTTACCGGATGCTCTCCCGGCGGATGGCGGCAGGGGGTATTGCTGTGACCCAGGCCACTTCGCCCTACTATGCGCGAAAGGCGTACTGGTGTATCGGCCACACGCTGGAGGAGGTTTTTCCGGTTACCGTGCCTTATGGGGTGTATGTGCCCTCTTTCGGTTTCTGGGGATTTCATCTGTTTGTACAGGAAAATGGCCGCTTTCCTAAAAACCCGGACCCGCAGCAGATGAAGGAAGCCCTGCTGCTCCGGTGCACCGATGTGCTTGCGGCCCGCAAAGACAGCCTCGGCCTGCGCTACCTGGATGCCGAAATCCTGCGCGCGATGTTTCACCTCGACAGCGACATGGCCGAGGAACCTACAGACATCAACCGCTTAGACAGCCAGCGGCTGGTAACCTATTACGAAGAAAGCTGGAACGCCTGGAAGTAAGTATTTATCCGTGGATAAATTCCGATTTTCCGTATCGTGAAATCACTTCTCCCTCAAACAGCAGAAACTCCTCCCAGCGGGCGTCCACCTCTGTGTTGGGGCAGAGTTTTCTTGCGAGGTTGATGAACATGGTATAATGCCGGGCCTCGGAAACCATCAGTGCATGGTAAAATTCCGAAAGCTCCGGGTCGGCGATATGCTCCGAAAGCACCTTAAAGCGCTCGCAGCTCCGGGCCTCGATCATGGCGGCAAACAGTAATTTGTCGGCCAGTATTTCTTCTTTGTTCCGGCCCTGGGTCTGCAAAAACTTCATCAGTTCATTCACATAGGAGTCGCGGCGCTCGCGTCCCAGTTCGAAACCGCGTTTTACGATTTCTTTGTGAACCATCTGAAAATGCCCCATTTCCTCCTGGGCAAGGGCGGCCATTTCTGTTACAAGTTCCTGGTATTGAGGATATTGTATAATAAGGGAAATGGCGCTCGAAGCTGCTTTTTGCTCGCAGTAGGCATGGTCTGTGAGGATCTCCTGGATATTTCCTTCGACTACGTGTTTTACCCAGGTGGGATCTGTTTTCATTTTTAGCCGGAGCATACGCGTATTTTTTGCTGAGGTAAAGTTACTTATTTTCTGTAAACTGTGCAGCGTATGAGAACAAGACGCACATTTCTCGGCAGCCTTGCAAGTATTCCGCTTGGCTCCGCCCTGCTGGCATTTGAAAGCGCCGACCCTGCCCCCCGGCTGCCCATTTCCTGCAACAGCTATGACTGGCTTACCTTTTATTGGCGCTCCGGCAAATCCTGGGGCGAAAACCCGGCGGCAGATTTTGCGGAATTGAGCAAGACCGGACTTCAGGCATATGAACCGGGGGTTTCCAGCCGCGACGAAGTGCGGAATATGATCCCCTTTCTCCGGCAGCACGGCATACAGATGCCTTCGATCTATGTGGGAAGTGTCCTTCACCGAGAAGATGAAGCCGAAAAATCCATTCAGGAAATGCTCGCAATCGCTGAGGAGGCCCGGCCCTTCGGACTGCGGATACTGGTAACCAACCCCAATCCGATCCAGTGGGGTAGTCCCATCTTAAAATCGGAGCAGGAGCTTATCCTGCAAACCCAATACATGGAAAAGCTGGGGGCTGCCCTTCGCGAAAAAGGAATCACCCTGGCCTACCACACCCACGATGCGGAAATGATGGCCGGCGCGCGGGAGTTTCACCACATGCTGCAAAATACCTCCGCCCGCAATGTGTCTTTCTGCTTCGATGTGCACTGGGTGTACCGCGGCTGCCAGAATTCGCAGATCGCCGTGTTTGATGTGCTGAAAATGTATGGCCACCGGATTGCGGAGCTGCACCTGCGCCAGTCGGCGGGGGGTGTCTGGAGCGAGACCTTCGGGGAAGGGGATATTGACTACCGCCGCTTCGCGGCTGAGCTTGCGCGGATGAAAATCCGCCCGCACCTCGTGATCGAGCAATGTGTCGAAGACAAAAGCCCCAACACCCTCGACGCCGTGCGGGCGCATCAGGAAGATCTCGCGCAGGTACGCGAGATTTTTAAAGTGCTTTTGTAAGTTCCCTTCCGGCGGTCCGGAAAAAATTACACGATGGCCTTTTCAGCAGACTCTGTCACGATCGTCAGCACCTCATCGTCCATCAGGCGGGTGGCGAGTCCGGCGATTTTGGGCGCTTCGTAGGCAAAGTAAAATTTCATCGTATGAATTTTGGATTCATAAAACTCCAGTTCCTCGCCCTGCGGATTTTGGATAATGAGTGCCTGTTTGGCAGCCACACCCTGTTTCAGCCACTGCCAGGACACCGCAATGATTCCAAACATCTCCATATATAAGGTCGCATCGGCCAGAAAACGCTCCACATCGCCCTTCATCGCAAATCCCACCAGGTGCATGGTTACTTTTTGGAGTTCGGCCAGCATCTGCTGGAGTTTCTGGGCATACTTGCGCATGTCCTCGTAAGTATTGGCGACTTCGATGCTTTTCATCACCTCGCGGCCAAAAAGTTTCAGCGCCTTGCCCTGCTGCATCGTGATTTTGCGGCCCAGAAGGTCCTGCGATTGTATGCCGGTCGTGCCTTCGTAGATCGGATAAATGCGGATGTCGCGGTAGTAATTTTCGAGCGGGAAATCTTTGCAAAAACCGCCACCCCCAAAAATCTGAAGACCCGCACTCACCGACTGGAGGCCCATTTCGGAAGGGAAGGTTTTGGCGAGCGGCGTAAGGAGTTCGAGCAGCAGTTCATATTCTGCTTTTTCTTCTCCTTCGCTCACCTCCATCATATCTATATAGCGGGCACAGTCCATCACCAGACCGAAGCCTCCTTCGACAATTGCTTTTTGAAACAGCAGCATGCGTCGCACATCCGGGTGGTTAACGATCAGCGTTTGCGGCTGGTCGAGGTCGCGGTTATTGAGGCGGCGGCCCTGCGGACGCTCCTGGGCATATTGCAGCGAAGCATAATAAGCTGCCGAAGCGATCGAAGCCGCTCCCACACCCACCATGATCCGGGCCTCGTTCATCATCTGGAACATATACGACAGACCCTTGTTTTCCTCGCCTACCAGATAGCCATAGCAGTCGTCTTTTTCGCCATACATCAGGTGCATCGCCGGGGTGCCGTGCTGGCCCATTTTGTGATACACGCCTGCGGGCGTTACATCATTAAACTCCGGCGATCCGTCTTTACCATCCCGGAATTTCGGTACAATAAAGAGGGAAATTCCCTTGGTGCCTTTGGGCGCTCCTTCGACACGGGCCAGCAGCAGGTGAATGATGTTTTCCGTATCTGTATAAT
>RDXT01000466.1 GCA_004292985.1 Bacteroidota bacterium | reverse complement strand
GCTGCCAGTGGGAAAACACACCCGCAGAGCAAAGCCGCAACAAGCGGAATAAATAGTTTTCTCATAAAGAAATAAAAATGACGGTATAGGAAAAACAGCTTACAATGTACGAAAGGGATACCATCTAACAAATCAAAAAAGGAACCTTCCTGATTCCTGTCTCGTTATATTCAACAAAATGCGCTATTTTTGCGCGTCTTTTACCTGCGATCCTATGATTTATACAGAAATAACGCCCAATCCCGCTTCTTTGAAGTTTGTGGTGGACAGAATCCTGATCCGCAACGGTTCTGCTGACTTCCCGGATGTTTCCGAAACCGAAGATGCGCCCATCGCCCGCAAGCTGTTTGACTTCCGCTTTGTGGACCGGGTTTTTGTGGGAATGAACTTTGTTACGATTACGAAAAAAGAAGGCTTTCAGTGGGAGGAAATCATTCCGCTGGTTAAAAACTACCTGAAAAGCTTTTTTGCCACCGAACAGCCTGCGCTGACAGGTAAATTTGACGTGGCAGCAGAAGAGATTTCTGAGGAAGAAGAAGACGATCTGACCCGCCGGATCAAAGAACTGCTCGACAGCCATGTGCGTCCTGCTGTGGCAATGGATGGCGGAGACATTATATATGAGGACTTCCACGACGGTGTACTTCGGCTGCGCATGCAGGGAAGCTGCTCCGGATGCCCTTCTTCGACTGTTACCCTGAAAAGAGGCATCGAAGGTCTGGTTACCCGGATGATCCCCGAGGTAAAAGTAGTTGAAGCCGTCTGACGATGAAGCGCTTCAACCGCTGGGGAATTATAGCCTTGCTGGGCATCACACTGACCCTCATTTCCTGTGAAAATGAGAGCTATAAGAGCGCGGAAAAGGATATTTTACCTGCGGAACTGGAACTCGATTATGAGCAGGCCGGACGTTTTCACCAATATATGAAGGCGCTCAAGGCCCGGAAAATCCTCATGTCGCTTTCAGATGAAGCGTACGACACCCCTACCCTCTATTGCACGATCAGAGAATGTAAAGCCGCCAAAGACAAATCGCCGGAGCAGATACAGCGCATGCTGCTACAGGTCTCCGAAGTGATTCGAAGCTCGATCTCATCCCCCCCCGATTGCCTCAATATTTATTTTAGCCTGGGTCTGCCGGGTGAAAGCACCCTGAGCGACTGGAACTTTCCCTGCCCGCTAACAGAGCCATAAAGCAATCCGCCTGGAACATGTATATTCAGACCATCAGCCATTATCTCCCCGGAAAAGTTGTTCCGAATTCGTATTTCACTGAACTCAACGGACTTACAGACGACTGGATCCGGGAGCGTACAGGTATCCGGGAGCGCCGCCGCACCGAAGCAGGGGAAAATACGCACACCATGGCCATCGAAGCCATCAAAGCGGGCCTGCCCCACCTGCCCTACCCAGTTTCGGAGATTGGACTGGTGGTTGCGGCCACCTACACCCCCTACGATACCGTATCTACCCTGGCACATGCGGTCCAGAATTTCATAGATGTGGCTGATATCCCCGCCGTAAGCCTCTCTTCCGCCTGCTCTTCTCTGCTCAATGGACTGGAAGTCGCAGAAGGGTATTTTGCAATGGGAAAGGCAGATAAAGCCCTGGTTGTGGTTTCTGATAACAATTCGGCCTATTCAGATGACCACGATAAGGTTGCGGGTCACCTCTGGGGAGATGGCTCTGCGGCTTTTTTCCTGAGTAAAGAGCGGGTAACAGACCAGGACATTGAAATTCAGGAGATCATTACAGCCGGAGCAGCCACTGTCGGACGCAATATCGAAGGCGTTACGCTTCGTCCCAACCACGGCGGACTCCACATGGCCTACGGGAAAGATGTGTTTATGAATGCCTGCGTGTATATGGAAGAAGTGAGTCGCCGTATTCTGAAAAAACACGGCTATGGCCCCGAAGATGTGAGCTATTTCGCCCCACACCAGGCCAATTACCGCATCAGCCGGCAGGTATTGCGCAACATGGAGGTGCCCGAAGAGCGCCTGCTGTCAAATATCGAAGTACTCGGCAATACCGGAAGCGCCGGTTGTGGCATCGCCCTCTCTCAGAACCGCCACCGTTTTCAGACCGGCGACCTCTTGCTGATGGCTGTTTTTGGCGGCGGATATTCGTATGGAGCCATGCTGATGAAGGCCTGAGCATATTTATCCTTCAGGTATTTGGGAATTCTGTCTCTCTCTGGCTAATTTACCGGCGAGACCTTTTTAATTCACACGACAGACCTTTTTCCCTATGACTCCTGCACAGGTACACAGCAGCCTCAGCCAGCACAAAGACCGTTTTCTGGCCGAGCTGCTCGAATTTCTCCGTATCCCGAGCATCAGCGCCGACTCTGCCTACAAAGCCGATGTCGAAAGAGCTGCGGACTGGCTGATTGCCAAATTTCAGGACCTGAAAATGGACCGGGTAGAAAAACACCCTACTCCCGGCCACCCCATTGTATATGCAGAGAAAAAAGGAGCTCCCGGCGCTCCTACCCTGCTGATCTACGGCCACTACGATGTGCAGCCGCCCGATCCGCTCAATCTTTGGGACAGCCCTCCCTTCGAACCGGTGATCAAGGATGAAAAAATATACGCCCGTGGCGCCTGCGATGACAAAGGCCAGGTGTATATGCACGTAAAAGCCGTGGAACTCCTCCTTTCCGCCGGAGAACTTCCCTGCACGGTGAAATTTCTGGTGGAAGGCGAGGAAGAAGTAGGTAGCAAGCACCTCGAAGACTTTGTCAGAGCCAATAAAGACCTGCTGGCGGCTGATTTTATTGTGATTTCCGACACATCCATGATCGCCAACGATGTGCCTTCCATTACGGTAGGTCTCCGGGGGCTTTCGTATGTGGAGGTCGAAGTTACAGGCCCCAACCGCGATCTGCACTCTGGTGTATATGGCGGCGCAGTGGACAATCCGGTGAATGTGCTTTGCGAAATGATCGCCTCCCTGAAGGATGAAACCGGACGCATCACCATTCCGGGCTTTTACGATGCCGTGGCTGAACTGAGCGCTTCCGAGCGCGATGCTATGGCAAAGCGTCCTTTTGACCAGGATGAATACAACCATTCGCTGGGAATCCGTGCCGTGCGCGGCGAAAGCGGCTACTCCACCCTGGAGCGCGCTTCGATCCGCCCTACCCTCGATGTCAATGGCATCTGGGGCGGCTATATCGGCGAGGGCGCGAAAACCGTGCTTCCGTCCAAAGCATTTGCCAAAATATCCATGCGCCTCGTACCGGACCAGATCCCGGATGAGATCACCCGGCTTTTTGCCGACCATTTCCGCAAACTGGCCCCGCCTACGGTGTCTGTGGAAGTGCGTCCTCACCACGGAGGCAGTCCTGCGGTGGTTTCTACAGAAACGGCAGGCTACCGCGCTGCTGCCAAAGCGATGGAAGACACCTTTGGCAAAACCCCGATCCCTACCCGCGAAGGCGGCTCGATCCCGATTGTAGCGCTGTTTCAGCGGGTGCTGGGCCTCGATACCGTACTGATGGGATTTGGCCTCGATTCGGATGCCATTCACAGCCCAAATGAGCACTATGGCCTCTTTAACTACTACAAAGGCATCGAGACCATCCCTTTGTTTCATCAGTACTTTGCTGAACTGAGCCGCTCCTGATGCCAAAACGACTGCGGAAGATACTTCTCTGGATACTGGTGCCCGGCCTGCTTGGGGCCGGGCTTTATCTGGCTCGTTTCCCCATCCTGAAGGGAATCGGCTCCTTTCTGATCCGGGAGGACATGCCTGTGAACGCTGATGCGATTTTTGTGTTGTCTGGCGACGCTGATGAACGCTGCCGGGCAGCTGCGGAGCTGTTTCGCCGGGGCCTCGCAGCCCGGATCGTAACGACGGGCAGCAATACCAGCTCGGCACTCCGGGCCTTGCAGATGGACATTCCCGATGCAGAACTGGGCGCTATGGCCCTGCAAAAAGCCGGGATAGACAGCGCCGCTGTCGGCATTCTGCCACTGGGAAGCAGCACAAAAGAAGAAGCCGATGCCATTCTGGGATATGCGCAGGCCGCTGGCCTTAAACGGGTGATTATCGTCACCTCGCGCTTTCATACCCGGAGAACCGCATCGGTTTTTAAGTCCTTGTTCCGGAAAAATGGCATAGAAGCAGTCATTTGCGGGGCTGCACCCTATGACTACGACGAAAACCGGTGGTGGGAGTCAGAAAAATCCCTGATTTTCGTCAACAATGAATATGTCAAGCTCCTTTATTATGCATGGAAGTATTAACGACCCACGCGCTGACGGAGCAGATTTTCGAGGTCGCTAACGGTTTTTACGCCCTGCCATTCGCGGTCTGGTATCGTGATGTAAAATTGCTTTTCACAATTCATGATCAGTTCGACCATATCCAAAGAGTCCAGGGCGAGATCCTCACGGAGGGTGGCGGCTGGCTCATACATCTCCTCGGCAGCAGGTGAAATATCGCTCACCATTTCGCGAAGCCACTCCGACAGGTTATCGGGGTTTGCTGTAACAGAGCTTGCCTCCTCATCTGAAGTATGGAACATGTCTGTGAATTCGAACGAAAGAGCAGGAAACCGAATCGCGCCTTCTTGTGAGGTAATCATACAGGTGTTTCAGAAAAATAGAACAGTTGATGTATGCCTTGATTTCGCAAAAAGCAGGCCATGAAAAAATTGATTGAACGAATGTTGTCCCAAAGGGATTAAGCGGATACTTTTTACCCCTGAATGGTATGGAATTAGCACATAAAACGCTCGGTCAGGGCCCTGCCCTGCTCATATTGCATGGTTTGTTTGGTTCGCTCGACAACTGGCTCACCCTTGCCCGGCAGTTTGGGGAGCATTTCAGTGTGTATATCATTGACCAGCGAAACCACGGAAAGTCTCCCTGGGACGAGCGCTGGGACTATGCTGTGATGGCCGAAGACCTGGCCGATTTTATGGATCAGCAGGGCATTCCTCAGGCGTATATTCTGGGTCACTCGATGGGCGGGAAAACGGCCATGCAGTTTGCGGCAGAGTATCCGGACCGGATCACCCGGCTGATTGTGGCGGATATTGCCCCCAAAACCTATCCTCCCCACCACGACCTGATCCTCGAAACGCTCAACGAGACGCCTCTCGCCGGCCTGCAATCGCGCCAGGAAGCGGAGGCATTTATGCAGTCCCGGATCAGCGAGCCTGCGGTGCGGCAATTTCTGCTCAAAGGGCTCGCCCGTGACAGC
>RDXT01000806.1 GCA_004292985.1 Bacteroidota bacterium | reverse complement strand
CCCTGAATGCATTTGAAAAAGGACGCCCCGTGTATCACGTTGAATACTGGGACTCTCCGATTTCAAGCAACCTCCGTTGGGCTGATGCGCCTGACTCGCAGACGCTGATTCGGATAAGGGCCTTACTACATATTGCCAGCACTGCTTTTCACTCTCCAGAATCACGGACTTTTCTTTCTTTGTACAACAAATAAAAAAAACGGGCAAATCAGTCACTCACCTATGCGCATGAAACTTCAACAAATTAAGCCTCATCAGACACCTAACGTGTTACGCAAATTCGAAGCACAGCTTGCAGTGGAATATGAGGAAATTTTAGGCCCACAAGTTTCCCTATATAGACTCAACGATGGAAGGACGATGATCGTAGGGCGTTTTGATAATTCAGGGGTAATTTACCCAGATGAAGAATCTTTTAAACAGCTAATCAACTCACAGCCACCGGAAGATAACTGGCATACAGTATGTTCGTATGAGGGATTTCTGGAAGATATTCCAGGATTAACTGAGCAACTGAGGGTAAGGCTGGGTCTCAGTACTACCGCTACGGATGGCAGTTTATTGAGCCTCAAAAAGGTAGATCGTAGCTTACGCAAGCTGCTCAAAACAAGCGACGACCCCTACAAAGCTGTTGATGAACTTTTTCCGATGCTGATTGCCTATTGCACACTGGTACTCGCCAATGAACTTAAAGGTGAGGTATTTATGCTAAGAGAAGGTGAGGTAATATTCTACCCCAGCGTGCGAATCACGGATGGAAAAACCTTCTCGATTTTACCGCCTGTATCAAAAGAATTAGATACCGTAGATGCAGAGATGTATAAATATGGTTTAACATGGAAAAGCATGCCCTGAGACCTGTTAGCTGGCGCAAGCCCCATTGGCTGGCGCAAGGCTGTGCCTTGTGTCTATTATCACAGGGGCTGCGCCCCTCTTTACAGAGCGGGCAAAACCCGCATGATACAACACTCGAGGCACAGCCTCGCGCGAGCGGTTGCATGTTTCTACAGACGTTGCCGCTCCTAAGGAGCTAAAAGACATCCCAAGCTGCGTAGCAGCGAAATGTCTGTAGCGACGGTCGCGCCGCCCCCATTTGTGTAAGGTAGTGTAATCCGAAGGATAGGAGGCTCAAGGCGTCGCCTTAGGGCAGCGGGCGGGCAAAACCCGCCTGATACAACACCCGAGGCGCAGCCTCGCGCGAGCGGTTGCATGTTTCTACAGACCTTGCCGCTCCCATGGAGCTAAAAGGCCTCCCAAGCTGCGTAGCAGCGAAACGTCTGTAGCGCCAGCAGGTAAATACCTAACCGAAAATTGTGTATATTTACATCTGCATGCGATATCGTTTCAGATTGTTTTGATTTTGTACATAACCTATCTGAGAGTGTGTTTGAGTTTGCTGCTCCCTGCAAAATATTTTTCGCAACAGGCTGATATGAAAACTATTTAACCCGTGGAGATGAAAAAACGATTTAATCTATTCATTCTGCTCTCAACGGTACTGCTTCTATGGATTGCCAGTTATTATCTGGCAGATCCTTTCTGGCGAACTAAGGTGAATTCAGATGATGCACATCATTACCTTCTATTTTATGAAAAAATCATGAATGAAGAGGATTTCGACGATCTGCTTCTTCAGTTCGTTACCGAAGATGAATATGATGGTAGTCTGTCGGATGCTGCCGAGTTGATCGAAATGCGAGGGAAATGTGAGTTTTTACCTTATCTGGAGCGTAGATGCAGGGAATTTAAGGCGATGCCCTCAGACACGCTCACCCGAAATTCCCTTAGCCGCGAATTCCTGTGGCTGACATGGGGCAGGCATCATTCCGTTGGTATGCTAAATGATAGATGCTGTCTTAAACGGTTGTATGATTCCGTAGATAAACTTAAAGCAGCCTGCAAGGCAAAAGATGAAAAAGATAGTCATTAATCGCCGTTTTTGGGGTTCTGTATCTACTGTGCTGCTACTTACCACATGGCTGTGGGGGTATCTGTTTTGGGATCCGCATGGCAGAATCATGTATTCATCCAGTGAATGGGTATGCCGGAGATACCTGCTTTTCTATGAACAAGTGATGAAAACAACGGAATTTGATGGTTTATTGGAGCAATTGATGAACAACGACTATCGTTACGCTTCCTATTTTGAGGTTTGTCGTTTTGTGGAAGAAAGGAGTAAGTGCTCGATGATTCCATATATGGAGGTGAAATGTAGTTATTTTGATGCACTGCCTCAGGACAGTATCATTCCTTATACCCACTACCGTTTTTTTAATACGCGGGAAGTGCTGTATTATGCGCACCATCAGGACCCTGACAACCTTTGCCGCGTGGTAGAGCGGCTGCGGGCCAGGTGCGGAGTTAACCCCGGAGAACTTTCTTTGCCCCTGCGCGAACATGAAATCGAATTTCGGCGACGGTGGCGGGAGAAACAAGCAGCCGACTCTGCGCGAGGGTTAGTGCCGGAATATTAAGGTACGGTTAGCGTGGGGTCAAGGTGATTTTGTTACCCCCCTGTATCCTGCAAAAAGCGGGCAATAGGGAAGCCCCAAAAAAATATGAGCCACCCCAAACCGGGATGGCTCATATCATTTTTTACGCAATCAATCAGAACGTGAATCCCAGGCGGGCATAATAAAATGCGCCTGCAATGCCCATTTGCACAGGGTCCACATAGCCGCCGGTCTCTGTCCAGTCAGCATCCTGCTGGGTAGGATAGGCGTTGAACAGGTTGTTGGTGCCCAGCACAAATTTCAGGTGAGAATTGATGTCATATCCCAGACTGGCATCGAGGGTCAGGCGGGGGTCATACACATCTCTGGCCGCGTCTATGGCTTCCTGCGAAAGCTGATCGTCATATTCAAAAATCTGATAGTCAAGCAGTTCTACTTTTCCGAAGCGGGTCAGGGTCACATTGGCGCTGAAAGGCCCGCCGGAGTAGCTCAGGTTCAGGCCAAACTTGTTGGGAGGAGCTGATGCCAGCAGGAAATACTCATCGCGGGGACCGAAGAAGGTCGCCTGGTCGAGATTGCCTTTGTTGATGCTCGTCACTTCCATGCGGTTGATGTTGCCCACCAGCGATGCGCCAAAGCTACCATTGCCCAGCACTGCATTGTAGCTCAGCACAATGTCGAGGCCAGCGGTGCGGGTGTCTATGCCATTGACGAAAAACTGAGCCGAAGATACGTTCAGGCCCAGGGTAGTTGCGTCAAAATAGCCTGTGAGCACGATACGGTCCGCTACATCTATCAGGTAACCATCTACCGTTGCCGAAAAATTGCCCTGCTTCAGCGTAAAGCCGAGGCTGTAGTTGTTGGCGGTCTCCTGCTTCAGGGGCTGGATGCCAAATCCGCGGGTTACGGGGCTGTTGTTGGGGGAAAGCAGGGTCTCGATCGGAATACCGCCCACGAAGTTGGTAAAACGCAGGTTGTAATAGATCTGAGCTAAAGAAGGCGCGCGGAAGCCGGAGCTGGCAGAGGCCCTGAGATTCAATGCATTGGAGACTTTGAAGCGGGTGGCGGCTTTAAAATTAAAGGTGCTGCCGAAGTCGCTGTAGTTCTCGTAGCGCAGTGCCACGTCGAGCAGGAAGCGGGGGGTAAATTCAAATTCGGTATCGAAATACGCCGCGATGTTGGAGCGGTATTTGTCCACCACGTTGGCGGGGCTGTAGCCAGGGAAACCCTGGGAACCGCCGGGCCTTACCTCTCCGGTGAGGGGATCTGTGGGGGCAACCTGGTCTCCGCGTGTAATTTCGAGGCCCGCAGTGTCGTAGGTGGCATAGGAACCGGGCTCTCCGGCAAAAATCAGGAAGTTTTCGGTGCGGTATTCTGCACCAAAGGCCAGGTTAAGGCTTTCGAGTACGTCGAATGTCTTCGAAAAGTCGAGGTTGGTTGTGTTTACGGTCAGTTTATGGCCGCCTGCATCAAATTCGGTAGGCGAAGCCTCTTGCAGCGAAGCATTGAGGGTGCCTTTGATGTAGTAATGGAAGTCGTTCGAGCCGATGGTATTGTTCAGGTCAATGTCCCATCCGCTTTCCGTGCGCGTGCGGATACCCGCCGAAAGAGACTGGTCCGTGATGATCGAAGTGATGCGGGGCGTAAATCCATTGGGATAGATGCTGACCACATTTCGCTCGGTGGGGTTGTTGCGGGTAAATGCAAAAGCGTCGGTATCGCGGAAGTTTCTGCCGCCGAAGGCATAAAACTCAGAGCGTTTGCCGATGGGTACGGCTGCATTGGCAAATACATTAAATCCGCGGATGCCCGCCTCGCCAAATCCTTTGCGGAAGTCCGCGCCCGGACGCAGGATTTTCTCCTTATTCACCAGCTCGGTCGTTACGTTGATAAAACCGCCTTCGCCGATGCCTGTGCCGTAGTTGGCTACAATTTTGGTGGAAAGGCCATCGAGGGGAGATTCAGGGTCTGTGTTGGCGGTGCCTGCGGGGTATTCGCCCGGCGCTTTGGCATTGTAGCCGCCATAGGTGATGCTGCCGCTGAGCACGTCCACCTGGTCTTTGAGCACGATGTTCACCACCCCAGCGATGGCGTCGGAGCCGTACTGGGCAGAAGCGCCGTCGCGCAGGATTTCGATACGCTTGATCGCGCCTGAAGGAATCGCATTGAGGTCCGTGCCGGTATTTCCGCGGCCACGGGTACCGAATACGTTCACCAGCGAGCTTTGGTGTCTGCGTTTGCCGTTGATCAGCACGAGGGTCTGGTCGGGGCCGAGGCCGCGCAGGGTTGCGGGGTCAATATGGTCTGCACCATCCGAACCCGATTGCTTCACGGCATTAAATGAAGGTGCCAGGTACTGGAGTGCCTGGTTGATTTCCACCTGACCATTATTTGCTGTAATCTGTTGAAAATCAATTACATCTATCGGGACAGCCGTTGCTGTAACGGAGCGTTTGGAACTGCGGGTACCCACCAGCTTTACTTCGCCGATCGTAAATTCGCTGAAGACGAGGCTTACCTCGATTTCCGTGCGTCCGGCCAGCGCGACATCCTGGGTCTGGTATCCAAACAGCGAGAACACCAGCGTGGTGTTGCTGCCCGAAACCCGCAGGCTGAAGGTGCCCGCTTCATCAGTCAGGGTACCATTGGTGGTCCCTTTTTCCATGACGGTAACCCCCGGAAGCGGCTGCCCCTCACCGTCGCTCACCTTTCCCGTCACAGACGACTGGGCGGAGAGTCCCAGCGCTGCGGCAAGAAGGAAACAAAAAAAGAATACGTTTTTCATATTTAGAATAAGTGATTTTGGAAAGACAAGTAACAAACTAAGCAAGTTATTATAATTTTTCAAAATATTAGTCGCCGGACAATACCCCAGAAAATCTTCTTCCCCATCCCATATCATTGAGAAAAGAAAATCGTTATATAGGCAGTTACCATTCCCATAATTTACCCACATGAAAAAACCCGTACCCTTCCTCAGCCTTCTGCTGTTGCTGAGTTGCTTCTTTTCCGCGTGTAAACAGGACCCCGTAGGTCCGACTGACCGCAAAACAGTCAGCGGTATCGTCGTAGATGAATTCGATTCTCCGCTTTCCGGTATCAAAGTGACGATGCACGGCGAACAGGAGTTTACAGATGACAATGGTTTTTTTGAGCTTTCCAATGTAGAAGTTCCGGAAAAACGGGGTGTAGTTACGGCCTCTGGCGACGGTTACTTTACAGGCGTACAGGGATTTGTGCCCAGCTCAGAAAAAGAGATTTTTGTAAAGATCAAGCTGGACCGCCTCGAAGTTACTGCCTCACTCGATGCTGCCACAGGCGGTGTTGCCGAGCTGCCCAATGGCGCAGGGGTGGAAATTCCGGCCAGTGGTATCCGCACAGCGAATGGCGGCACCTATAGCGGCACGGTAAATGTAGCAATAAACCACCTCGACCCGACCTCGGCGGACTTCGCTTCACTGGTATCGGGCGGCGACCTCCAGGCGCAGCGCACAGACCAAAGCGAAGTTTCGCTGTACTCCTACGGCATCCTGCGGGTAGAGCTGCGCGATGGCGCAGGCAACGAACTCCAGTTGGGCGGCGGCGCTACGGCTACGATCCGCGTCCCGGTACCTGCTTCGATGGGCGCTTCTGCCCCTGCCACGATTCCGCTCTGGTACCTCGACGAGGAAACGGGTCTCTGGATGGAAGAAGGCCAGGCCACCCGCAACGGCAATGAATATGTGGGCACTGTAAGCCACTTCACCGACTGGAACTGCGACTCGCCTGAGGGCACAGGTACCGTAAAAGGCCGGATTGTGGACTGCAACGGCGAGCCTGTACCGAACCTCCGGCTAAACATCGGTCAGGGAACCACAACTACCGATATAAATGGCAACTTCTGCCGCCGCGTGCCTGCCAATACGCCTTTTAGCATCACCTCAGATGGAGGAGTTATCGAAATCGCACCGGTAAACGTAGGTCCGATTGCCGAAGGCGCTCAGACGGATGTGGGTACGATCCAGGGCAGCTGCGCGGCTGTCGTTTCAGCAGGTCTGACCGTCTGCGGAGGCAATGCCGAGTTTCCGATCTATGTAAAGGTAAGCTGGAGCGGCGGAAGCACGGATGTCTGGGTTACATCCCTGCCTTTCGATCTGCCTGCACCTCCCAACACGGAGGTCACCATCCAGGCCTGGACAATTACAGGCAAAGCAGGCACACAAACCCTCACCACAGGCCCTGTCGGCACCCCGGTGGCAATTGCCATAGACCTTTGTGAAGGAGAACTGATTACCCCGACGCAGGTACAGATCAACGGCGGCCCCTATAACCAGAAACAACTCACCATTGTGCCGGTGGTCGTATTCAGCTTCTCTACGGCCCTCTCCACCTACGACATCTCAGACAACGAGACCGAACTGCTTGTAAGCTCCGGTACCGGTGCGCTGGCCACCCTTTCGGTCTCCGGAATCAGTGGCAAGTCGGTGGGCAGCACAGACCTGGCAAGTAATAATGTATCTTTTTCGCTGGTTTTCGGCGACCGGATCAACGGAGACTCGGTACTTGTTTCGCTGAGTAATGTAATATCCGGACAACTGGATCTCAGCCGCTACGGAGCTGTCGGAGAAAAAGTAGGAGGTAACTTCTCCCTGATCGCAAACGGGGAAATCTTCAATTACACAACCAATACGAGCACTCCGATCAGCAACGTTACGCTCAACGGTGCGCTGGAAACACTCCGCGCCGCAGACGAGCCCTGATCCTCATACATGTCTCCCCCGTACCCCTCAGGCCGAAGGTCTGTCGGGTACGGGCGCGGAGGCGTGAAAATCTGCAAATATCCGTCCGGCATATTCATTCAGCAGGGTAATTACGCGCTCATGCGAAGGGCTTTGCATAATGAGTCCCACATGGTGATCGCGCGACATCCGCCACACAATTTCTGCGTCCTGAAATCCTGAGGTATCGGGATATTGCTGACGGGCCAGGGAAATGATGATGCCTGCATGATCATTGCGAATGGCAGGCAACTCATAGGTAATCCCCTGAGCGACAGCTACTTCTAACTTTGCCCATTCCGCCCAGAGATTTATTCCGGAAGAAACCTCGACCATTTCGGCAATATGAGCACCCCCCACACGCGAGGCTGTTTCGAGAAAATAGTATTTCCCGTCCTCATGGCAGCGGATAAATTCGGTATGTGAGGCGCTGTGCTGCATCCGGAAGGCTTTCATTACCTGGGCATTAAGGGCCTGGAGCGCCTGGTCATCTTCGGAGCCGAAAGGAACCGTGGCTGTCTGAAAAATGCCTCCTCCATGTGCGACATCAAAAGGCGGATTGAGGTATTTGCTTACCCGGCTGAAAATCACTTCACCACCGCGGCTGAGGGCATCTACGTGATACACGCCGCCGGGCTTAAACTGCTCGACAAGGTAGTTGTGCCGGTGGTCGCCCAGGGCATGCACAGCCTCCCATAACTCATGGCCATTGTGCACCTTGCGGATACCTGTGGCCGATGCCTCCGAGCGGGGTTTCACCAGCCAGGGGCCGGGGTACTGCGCGATAAACGCATTGATTTCATCGTCATTAAACAGGGGGCTGAAGCCGGGCACAGGTACGCCCATCTCCGCCGCCCGCATCCGCATAGCCAGTTTGTCCCGGAAAAAACGGCCTGTTGTCTGCCCCATGCCCGGAATCCGGAAGCTTTCGCGCAGCAGGGTGGCTTTTTCCACGTCAAAATCATCGAGCGCCACGATCCGGTCCACCTTGTGCCGGCGCATCACCCAGGCAAGGCCCGAAATCACGTTGTCCATATTCCAGACACCCGGAGTTGATTCCTCCACATAAAAAAACTCATCTACAGACTCGCGGGGCCAGTCTTTGTCTTCGAGTTTTTTTCCGGTGATCAATAAAACCTTGCTGCCGGTCGCTTTGCAGGCACGCAGAAAATCTTCGCCCTTAAAATAGCTGGCGATGCACAAGATGGTAAGCATGGGATGGATGACAGTTTTTTTATGTATGTGTTGCGTGAATAAACGAAATATTACCGGAAAATCAAATATACGGTTTCTCCCCTGCGGCAATTCCCTCTATCCAGCTGCTCAGCAGTTTCACGCCCCAGGCTGTGGCGCTGCGCTGCGAGGCAAATTCGGAGTCCGAAAAGGCGACTCCGGCGATGTCGAGATGCACCCATGCGGGGTGTTTTCCGGTGAAAGCTTCGATAAATTTGGCGGCGGTAATGGCTCCTGCCACGGGCTTGCCGCTCAGGTTTTTGACGTCGGCCATGTCGGAGTTTAATTCATCTTCGTAACTGTCCCACAAAGGCAGCCGCCACACACGCTCGCCACAGATATCGCCCGCAGCGCTCAGGCGGGAGGCCAGGGTTTCGTTTTGGGTGAACAGTCCGGCAGCATGGTAGCCCAATGCCAGAATACAGTTTCCGGTGAGCGTGGCCAGGTCCACCATTACATCTGGCTGGTAATTTTTGATGGCATAAGATACTGCATCTGCGAGAATCAGACGCCCCTCGGCATCGGTATCTATCACCTCGATGGTTTTGCCGCTGTACGAGCGGATGATGTCGCCGGGCTTCACAGAGTGGCTGTCCACGCAGTTTTCGGTGGCGGGAATCACGCCGAGCAGGCGCACAGGCAGCTTCAGGCGCGCCACAAGGTCCATCGTTCCGATCACGGCAGCCGCTCCCGCCATGTCACTCTTCATCCAGTGCATGTTGGTGGAGGGCTTAATGGAAAGACCTCCTGTGTCGAAGGTAACGCCTTTCCCCACCAGCGCAATCAGCGGAAGCGATTCACTGTCAGGCAGTTCGGGGGTATATTCTGCTACGATCAGCACCGGTGGAAACTCGCTGCCCCTGCCCACAGACAGCAAAGCGCCCAGCCCCTCAGCTTCAAGTGCTGCTTTGTCTAAGACCCTGACACTAAATCCGGCCTCAGTGCCCAGCTCTGTTGTCCGCACCCCGAGGTCCTCAGGCCGCAGGAAATTGGCAGGCGCATTTACCAGGTCATATACGCGGATCTGTGAGGCAGCCGTAAGTTCTGCGCGGGTAATAAATGATTGAATATCAGGCGACTCCGCCTCAGAAACCAGGTTGATCTGATCTAGCAGCAGGGGTTTTTTCTCCTCCGTTTTGTGCTGCCCCAGTTCGTACAATCCCAGCAAAAAGCCGTTTAGCATCGCTTCGGCGTGGGTTTCTATGCCCTGAATATCTATGTTAATCCCTTCGGGCAGGCGACTTTTGTTGCGGTGAGAAAAGCTGCGAAGGGCATTGCGAACCTCTCTGAATCCGGTCTTTTTTCCCAGTCCCAGGAGCCAGAGGGTACCGGAACTACCTGGCAGGGGCAGGGTTTCTTTGGCTTCTCCACGAAAGAGAGATTCCAGAACGGACTTTTCCAGGCCGCTGACCGCAGCGATCTGGCTGAGCCGGGCATCGGTATGATCATCCTGAAATACTGGAAACAGGGTAGGAAAGCCCGGAAGGGGCTGTTTGCTGAGGGAAATTTGCATGTAAACCGGGTAAAAATACCTGCCCAATTTACAACTTTTCTTTATCCCTGTGCCATCAGCCACTCTACCGCTTTGGGAAACTCCTCCCCCCAGCGGGCTTCGTGGTGGCGACCCCTGGGGTCGGTGGACAGATGCACCTGAAAACGGGGGTCCTGGCCTCCGGAATGCATCAGCAGGTCGTGCAGGCGGCGCATCGAAGGGACCATCTCGCGGCTTTCGCAGCCACCGGCATAGAGGTACCAGCGGCTGTCTCCCGGACGAACGTAGCGGATCACATCGTCAAAAATTTTGGGCGAAACCCAGAGCGAGGGCGAAAAGATCATCATCCGGCCAAAGGTAGCCGACTGTTTCAGGCCCGCATAGGCGCTGATAAAGCCGCCCATGCTGCTGCCTCCGATTCCCGTATGGGTGCGTGAGGGCAGGGTACGAAATGCCTTATCTATGCGCGGTTTAAGGGTTTGCGCTTTAAATTTAACATATTGATTACCCCGGCCTTTGCCAAAACGCGGGTGCGTGTAGGGGCTGTATTCCAGGATCCGCTCGTGGCTGGCGTGGTCAACGGTCACGATGATGACATCTCCCAGGCCTCTTTCGGCCAGAAAAGCCATCTGCCGGTCTATGCCCCAGTTGCCAAAAGGCGCATGTTCGTCGAAGAGGTTCTGCCCGTCCTGCAGGTAGAGCACAGGATAGCGGCGATGGCTTGCGTGGTAGTCCCAGGGCAGCAGCACCTGCACTTTGCGGTGGCGGCGGAGCTGCGGAATGGAAAACATTTCGTCGAGCAGGACTCTTTCAGGCAGCAACTCCTCTTTATAAGAGCGGCCATCTATGCGCCAGCGGGGCACATAGTCGCGGACAGCCTGGTGAATATGCTTCACAATTCGGTTGTTCACAGCATTTCCGGCCCCATCGAGCTCCTCAGAGTCCCAGCTTCCACGGGTATATTTGTATTCGAAGGGAAAAGGCAGACTGGTACCGGGCGGAAAACGCAGCACAAAATGACCCTCTCCGACTTTTTCGAGGCGAAAACGTTCATCGGCTACGGACCATCCGTTAAAGTTACCGGTGAGATATACAGGTCTGTCGTCTCCTGCTAAGGTGCTCATTTCGAGCGACATACCTGTAACCGGGAGCAACAATGTGGCCTTTTCCTGAGGCATACTGGATTTTTACCCTTTACACAAACATACTATTTTGTCCTGATACTCATACGTAACTCCCGCACCAGTAGTTTGTTTTGCCGCGCGACCCCGGCGGGATCTCGTAATTTCTTAACACAAAACGACTTTGAAAGTAAAACTATTGGTCTGATCTTTGCGTATGTTATAGTGCTGGAATGAAGTAACACCGAATATGAACAAGTATTATGTTTCCAAAGGGGAAGGCTACGACGGCCCCTACACAATCGAAGAACTAAAGTCACTTGGAACCGGACCTGAGGACCTCGTTTGGTTCCAGGGAATAGACCGCTGGCGCAAAGCCTCCGAACTTGCAGAACTCAGGGTGATCTGGCAGGAGGAAAACGAAATAAACTCCATATCTTTGCCCGATCCTATACAAAAAATGAGACGCCTGAAAAATCTGATCAAAATGCGGATCAACGGCCAGCCTGCCTGATCCTTATTAGTTTTTGCTTTATTTGATACCTGCTGCTACCTACTGCATTTTATTTGCTACACAACAGATACTGCCGGATAATGGATAAGTTCTTTATTTTCCATGAAAATGCTTCTCTGGGGCCTTTTAACATAGAGGAGCTGAAAAGCCGGGGTCTTCGTCCTGAGGACCTGATCTGGTTTCAGGGAAGTAACAAATGGTGGAAAGCCATCGAGGCCGAAGCGCTGGTTTCCTGCTGGAATGAAGACCAGCTTGCCGCTGTAGCCGCGACTTCGCCTGTGCAAAAGAGTCTGGTGCGCCGCATTGGCCGCCGGATTATCAACAAAATGAAGCCGATGGTCTCCTTTAGCCTGAAAAAGGCCTAACTGAGGTCCGGCCGGAAGGTAAATGCCGCCCTGCAGAGGTCTTCTGCCCCCTGCCTCACTACCCCATACGCACCTGTGGGGCTATATGCTGTATATACCTCTACCGTCCCGCTGTGCGCCTCCGCCAGAAACTGCATTTCGACCGATAGCAGCTCCCGATGTTTTGTCTGGGCATAAAGTGCGTCCTGCATCCAGCGCAGGTAAGAGGTGTTATTGACATGACCGACCATGTCGAGGTCGCTGTAATTGACGGTAAATAACAGCGGCGGCTCCGGAAATTCGCGGGCGGCGATTTTGAGGGCCGTGCCGCAGGCGGCTGTTTTTTGGGGTATCAGCGGGACCGGGGCCGGGCTGCTGATCTGGCGCACCGGTCTGCGCGTATGTATATCGAGCGCTACCCAAAGTGCTGAGGCTGAGGCGATTTTGCTTCCTGATTCATGTAAGACTTCAAAGTCGCGCCAGGAAAAAGGGCCCGACATTTCCCTGATCCATGTTTCGATCCGCAGCGTATCGCGCCAGCTGGCAGCTTCGTTTATCTCTGCTTTCCAGCGGTTGAGCACCCATACCTGGCCGAGGCTGTGCATCTGGTCGAAGCCCAGTCCGAGGGCATTGGCATGGCTTCCTGCTGCTTCCTGGAGCATCTGGCAAAGGCTGACCAGACGCAGGCGGCGGGCAGTGTCCACCTGTGAGGCATATACCGTACGGATTTCGGTCCAGAGCGAAAGATGCATAAACGTGTAAGATTCTGGCAAACTACACAGAAATAGTTCGATAATTGATGTAATATTGTCAATATCAGAACAAAATACGCATGATCGGAATACTACGATTCCAGGCACCTTTATTTCGCTCATTGATCTTCCTGGGCCTGTTGCTCTGCCTTATTTGCGGGGTGCGGGCTGAAAACGATTCTATACGCGCTTTGGCACGTCTGGAAGAGGTCAAAGTGCGGATTTCAGAGGGACGCTACGATTCGTTACCGGGCCTTTTCAGGGACTTTTATGCATTCGAAGCCCTGCGTTTCCCTTCTGTGCGTAACAGTATGAAAGTCCAGGAAGCCAATTATTACAGACTTAACCGCGGGTTAGATACGGCCCTTGTGATCTTTACAGAAGTAGCAAACGCGGCCGGAGCCTGCGATGCAGATCGTTTTGTGAGTCGCGAATGGCAGATTTCCACACGGGTACTGGCCAGGAAGCGGGAAGAACTCGATACCCTTGAAGCATCTAAAAAGCGGGTGCTGGCATATCCGGACCTCGATCCCAGAGAAAGAGAAAGCCTGATTGTGAACATGTCCAACCTGCTGACCTCTCTTTATATAGAGAAAGGATTGATGGCCCAGGCCATGATCCACAGCCAGGACCTGCTGGGAGTGGGCAAGGCAAATCCCCGGCTGAAAAAGCGCCAGTATGCGTTGGAATACATGGCAGCTATGGTTTACTTTAATGTGGGGCGCTATGAGCAGGCGAGGGCATTATTTGACAGAGTGATAAGCCTTTCCTGCGAAAGCACAAGATCAGATGCCACGGACCTGATGGCCAGGAGCATTCACTATCTGGGGATTATTGCACAGCAGAAGGGAGATACGCTTGTATGGGAAACCTATACACAGGAGGCCATTACTTTATTCCGGGAACTCGATGTGGTAGAGTTGCTGCCTCCACTCGCCGACATTGCAGGCAGACATATCTATAATGGTTCGCTGGCAAAAGCCCGCAGGTACCTGGAAGAGATCAAAACCTGGCTCGAAACCCACCCACAGACTGCATCCAGCTACGGATATGTCGTCTATTATATGACTGAAGGTGAGTATGCCTACCAGCAGGAGCGCGTGGGAGAGGCTATCCGGTGGCTGCAAAAGGCGTATGATGCTGATTCTCTGCCTAATTCCCGGATTCTGACGGCAAAACTCCTTTCAGACTATCTGCATGAAGCCGGCCAGCACCCCCAGGCCTATCTGCTGCTCAACGAATACATGCAGCTGAAAGAACAAACGAATGCGGATGAGTCCGCCGAGCAGGCAGAGGCCGAGCGCTATGAAAAAGAGAAGGAAATGCGCCGTATTCAGGCAGAGCAGGCCCGGTATGAGCAGGAATACCAGTTGTCGCGGATCAAATCCCAACGGGTACTGATTACCTTTACCATTATTGCGCTGGCACTGGCGCTGTGTCTGGTGGTCTATCTGCTCTATCTGAGCCGCAGGCTCCGCCTTGAAAAGGAAAAAGCCGAATCTGCCTCCAAAGCCAAGGCGGACTTTCTCTCGATGATGAGTCACGAAATCCGGACGCCGCTCAACGGCATTGTGGGGATGACAGACCTGCTGCAAAGCACCCCGCTCGACAGCGAACAGCAGGGCTTTGCCCAGACCATCAGCAGCAGCGCCGACAACCTGATGGTGATTATCAATGACATTCTCGATTTTTCAAAAATAGAATCCGGTAAATTAGACATCGAGCAGGCCCCTTTTTCGGTGCGGGATTGTGTTGAGAACGTGATAGACCTTTTTTACAGCCGGGCTGAAAAATCGGGTCTGGAGCTTATATGTGAAATCGAATCGGCTGTACCTGCGCGTATGATAGGCGACAGCACCCGTATCCGGCAGATACTGAGCAATCTGCTGAGCAATGCGATTAAGTTTACGGAAAAAGGAGAGATCAGCCTGCGCGTTTTTCTCCCCGGAGGAGCGCTTCCTGAAAATAGCGAAGCACCTTTTTTACTGGCTTTTGAAGTGCGGGATACGGGTATCGGCATTTCTGAAGACAAACAACACCTTCTGTTTCAGGCCTTTACACAGGCAGACCCCAGCACCACCCGTAAATATGGCGGCACAGGCCTGGGGCTGGCCATCTCTGCACGGCTCACCCGGCTTATGGGAGGCAATATAGGACTGAGCAGCGAGCCGGGCCGGGGATCGGTGTTTTATTTTACCCTCCAGACCCACCTGGCTCCCGACAATGTAAAGCTTCCGCATACCGAAAAACAGCAACTGCTCCGGGGCAAACGGATTTGGGTACTCGACGACAACCATAGCCACTGCGAGTTGCTGTGCAGCCAGCTGGCTCACTGGGGGGCTGATACACAGGCATTTACACTACCCTCAGAGATGCTGCGGCAGTGGGCTTCCGGCCCCGCGCCAGACCTGCTTATCACGGATATGCACATGCCCGAGCGAAGCGGGGATTCTGTTGCCAGCGAAATCCGCCTTTCCGGAAGGCCCGTCCCCCTTCTTCTGATGCAGTCGCCCGGCGATCAGGCAGCTGCCCAGCTGTTTGACCGGGTACTGAATAAACCTGTGAAAATGCAGCTTTTATACGCTGCCCTGCAGGAGCTGCTGCAAGGGGCGGAACTGCACGAAACAAAACCTGCCGCAACTCCTTCCGACCAGAATCTGGCACATGTGCTGCCGCTGCATATCCTCGTAGCCGAAGACAATGTTACCAACCAGAAAATCACCCTGAAAGTGCTTTCAAGCTTTGGATATGCAGCCGACCTGGCCCGCGACGGGCAGGAAGCCCTCGACAGGGCGCAGCAGCATAGCTACGACCTTATTTTTATGGATGTACAAATGCCTGTCATGGATGGCTTGCAGGCTACCCGGAAAATCCGGGAGCAAATCCCCGCCGAAAAACAGCCGTATATCATCGCCATGACAGCCAATGCCCTGCCAGAGGATGTACGCACATGTCTGGACGCAGGCATGAACGACCATATCGCCAAGCCCTTCCGCAAGCAGGAACTGTATGAGACGATTTCAGAACTCAGAGGGAAAATTGCCACCCACGCCTGAGAAAGGGCATCCGCATGTAATAAATGAGACAATTCGTATAACTATCTATTTCTATATATAGTATTATTGTGTAACTTAGATTACTGTCATTGCAGTTTACCCTACCTTCCAAATGGCGTCTTTCTACTCCTCTCCCCTGCGCTTTTTTTTAGGGATATGCATTTGTTTACTGCTACCGACGGGCCTGAAGGCCCAATCAGACTCCCTGCGCTTTGCCGCAGACCTGGAACAAATCAGGTCGCGGATATCCGAAGGCAGCCTGGACTCCCTCCCTGTGATGTTCAGCAGGGTGTATGAAAAAGGGGTAAAACGCTATCCTTTTCTCTACAATGCAATCCGGATACAGGAAGGGTTTTTCCAATTAATGAAGGCTCCCGGAGACAGCGCCCTCCGCATTTTTGCTTCGCTGGATACATTATATATGACTTCTGCCGACCGCCTGGCCTATAGTTGCTGGAAAACCCTGGCGGCAAACAGCTTTAGTCCGGATAAATCGCAGATTCCTGTCCTCGAAAAATTCAAAAAAGAGATCAAAGCACATCCGGACCTCGACCCGCGCGACAGGGAAAGCCTGATCTTTAATGTATCTACAGCCCTCTATAATGCCTATGGAGAAGAAGGACGATGGGCAGATGCGCTGCTGCAGGGATATGAAAAGATCAACCTCGCCTATGTCAATCCCCGGCTTTGGAGAGCCCGGTTCATGGGATACTATGAAGCTGCCTGGATGCTCGACAAAATCGGACAGGCAGAAAAAGCTATCCCTCTCTGGAATCAATGTATAGACATAGGATGTGAAGTGGGTACCTCCTGGAGCCTCAACATTATGGCCCGGAGTGTGCAAAGCCTGGCAGAAACCGCGCTTTTCAGAGGCGACACGAACACCTGGAGCACCTACACCCGCGAAGCCATCGGCGTGCTGCGGGAGCTGGAATCGGAAGATGTGATCCCACCGATGAAAGATCTCATCCGGCATTACTACACAAAACAGAGCCGGGATACAGCAGACATGTATCTGGCCGAAATGGAAAGCTGGATCAAAGAGCATCCGGAAAAAATGGGGCCTTTCTATCAGGCTACCTATTTTCTGTTCAAAGGGGAACACGCTTATGGCGAAGGCAGGCTGCCGGAAGCAATTACCTGGATGAAAAAAGCCTACGCGGCCAACACGCACGCCGAGACCCGGATCGGAATTTCCCGCAACCTTGCCTACTACCTGAAGCAGGCAGGACAGCACGACAGCGCCTTTGCCTACCTCGCCCGCTATGTCGAGCTTACCGAAAAGGGGAATGTGAAAGGGCAACTCCAGCAATTGGAAGCCATGAAATATGAAAAGGAGCGGCATGAAAGTGAACTGAGGGCCGAAAAATCGCGTCAGGAACAGGAAGAGCAGCTTCTGCATATCCAGCATCAGCGGGTTTATATCGGCTTTTCTGTCATTGCCCTGATCCTCGCTGCCAGCCTGATCCTCTATCTGCTGTACCTGGGCCGCAGGCTCCGCAGGGCCAATCTGCAACTCGCACAGCAGGCGGCAGAGCTTTCGGTGGCGAAAGACAAGGCCGAACTGGCCTCCAGGGCCAAAGCCGATTTTCTCTCCGTGATGAGCCACGAGATCCGCACGCCCTTAAACGGCATCGTCGGAATGACAGACCTGCTGCAGACAACCCAGCTCGACGAGGAGCAGGCAGGCTTTGCCAAAACCATCAGCAGCAGCGCAGACAACCTCATGGCCATTATCAATGATATCCTCGACTTCTCCAAAATCGAGTCGGGCAAAATGGACATCGAGCAGGTACCTTTCTCCCTTCGCTCCTGCGTGGAGGATGTTGTGGATCTTTTCTCCGGAAAAGCCGGGCAGTCGGGCCTGGAGCTGATTTATTATGTAGCCGAAGATGTGCCCGACCCTCTCACAGGCGACATCACCCGGATCAAGCAGGTACTCAGCAACCTTCTGAGCAATGCCCTGAAATTTACGGAAAAAGGCGAGGTGGTGGTACGGGTCTCTCTGCCAGCTGCTGAGCTTCCGGCACAAAAGGGGCAGGATTTCAGCCTCAGATTTGAAGTAAGCGATACGGGTATCGGTATTCCAAAAGAGAAGCAATCCCTTCTTTTTCAGGCATTTACACAGGCAGATACCGCTACCACCCGCAAATATGGCGGCACAGGGCTGGGGCTGGCCATCTGCACCCGGCTGGTTCATCTGATGGGCGGAGAGCTGGGAGTAGAAAGCGAAGCAGGCAAAGGCTCCGTATTCCATTTCACGATCCGCACCCGTGTAACGGCCCCCGCGCCTGCTCCGCAGACCGGAAAGACCGAAGAAAACCTCCGGAATAAACATATCTGGGTGCTGGACGACAACGCCACCAACGGCGAGGTCTTGCGCCACCAACTCACCTACTGGGGCGCTCTGCCGCGGATATACCGCTCCGCAGGCGAGCTTCTCAGCGCCCTGAAAGAACAGCCGGAAGTGGACCTCCTTATCACCGATATGCACATGCCGGAAATGAATGGCCTGGCATTTGCCACTGAAGTCCGCAGGCAGTTTGGCACGCAATACCGCATGGTGCTGATGAGCTCTCTTTCAGACCATGTCCGTTCGCCTTTGTTCGAGCAAGTCATCAGTAAACCCGTAAAACAGGGCCGCCTCTACGACACCCTCTTAGATGCCTTTCAAAGCGCACGAGAGAAAGACTGCCTCAAGGTTATCGCCCCCAAAGACGAAAATCTCGCCCAAAAGCTCCCGCTGCGGATTTTGCTCGCCGAAGACAACCCCACCAACCAAAAAGTAACCCTCCGGATTCTCTCCGTATTCGGCTATACAGCCGATCTGGCCCGCGATGGCCAGGAGGCCGTCGAAAAAGCGAAGCTGCACCCCTACGACCTCGTTTTTATGGACGTGCGGATGCCTGTCATGGACGGATTAGATGCCACCCGGCTGATCCGGGCACAGCTACCCGCCGAGCAACAGCCCTATATCATCGCCATGACTGCCAACGCCATGCAAGATGACATCGAGCGCTGCATCGCGGCAGGTATGAATGATCATATCGGCAAGCCCTTCCGGAAGCAGGACCTGTACGAGAAAATCGCCGGAATTACTTCAGCTCCTTTACCACCCGCAGGCCGGCACCTTTAGGCTCACGGAAAGGCTGCTTTTCGGCTGCGTCGGGCAGGTCCCAGGCGCTGTATCCATATTGACCCGCTTTTTCACCCTGATCGAAGTACTCTGCGACATTGCCGCCGAGGTCATAGACAAGGGCCTTGCCCAGCGATGTGGGCTTAAACGTGCCCGCTTCGAGGGTGAGGGTGGTTTTTACCTCACTGAGTTTGGCTTTCAGCCGCACTGCATCATCGCGCGTGATTTCATACCCGGCCCAGTAAGGCAGCGTATTTTCGTCCGTGGCGATGTCGAGCGCCTTTTCCTGGAGGGCTTCGGCCTCAGCAGCATTGGGCAGGCGGTAGCGCTCGCCGGATTGTTCGCTGAGCCATGCAGCATAGGCCCTGGCCTCTTCAAAGGAGATGCCACTCACCGGATGGTTGGCCTGGCTGACGGGGTAGCTGTGGTTTGTCCGGAACTGCTGCCACTGGGCATTTGTTACTTCAAAGCGGCCAATGGCAATCGAGTCGGCCTTGATGGTTACCACTTCGGGGAGCAGCACTTTGTTTTGCAGGTAGCCCAGGTGGCCGTTGTGGGTAGCCGATTTTTCTTTTTCAAGCAGCGCCATTAGCGGACTTTCCTTTTTAACTGCCTCATTAACAGGCTTATAGGTTCCGAAAAAGTAGGTATCCCACCAGCGCATTTCTTCTTCTACTTTGCGGGTCTGGTAGGTGAGTTTGCGCAGGCTGTGGGGCTGGTCAGGGTACCAGAGAAAGCGTACGGGCGCTTTTCCGATCTGCTGCAAAGCCCTGTAAAACTCATGGGACTGGTCGCGGGGCACGGCACGGTCTTCGCTCCCGTGGGAAAGGATTGTCGGCGTGACAATTTTTTCCATGTCGAAGAGCGGCGACTTGAGGATGTATGCCTCATTGTAGGGCTTCTTTTTGGTATCGTCCCAGGGAGCGCCTTTAAAATAGCTCTGGTCGAAAGTTACGCCAAATTCGCAGGTGCCAAAGTCGGAGGTCCAGTTTACATCGCCTGCGCCGGGAGCTGCCGCTTTGAACATACCCGGATACTGGATAATCAGTGAAGTGGTCAGAATCGCACCGTTCGACCAGCCCATCACCGCCAGAGAGTCCCTGTTAATCACTCCTTTAGCGATCAGTGAGTCTATGCCATTGATAATGTCCGGCACCTCATATTCATAATAATGCCCTTTGATAGACTCCACAAATGCCTGTCCGTGGTTG
>RDXT01000364.1 GCA_004292985.1 Bacteroidota bacterium | reverse complement strand
ATCGGCCCCGGTAGGTATGGGAAGGCTTCTTTCAGCAGGAGAATCGCGCCTGAAGCAAGCGGCGCCGCCATCGAGGTGCCTGTTTTGCGCACATAGCCCGTGCCCGGTTTGCAGGAGCGTATGAGATAGCCCGGCGCAGCCACTTCGGGTTTGATGGCCAGCGATCCGCTGCCCCCACAGGCCGAGGGACCCCGGCTGGAGATGTCGAGCAGATTGAGGTCAGTGCCGTTGATTGCAGCTACGGTAAAGGTGTTTACCAGATTGATATTCAGGTTTTTAGGAGGCGTAATGGTGGAAGGGTCAGGCCCCGAATTGCCTGCTGAAAATACAATGGCAATGCCCGCTTCTTCAATCGTGGTGAAAGCCTCTTTGTACAACTGGCTGATGCAGTCATTATTCACATCCACGATCCGCCAGGAGTTGTTGATCACGTCCGGGCGGTCATCAGTTGTTGCCGGATTGTCGTCGGGGTCGAGCGCCCATTGCAGCGCCGCCAGGATGTAGCTTGTAAGCCCTGAGCAAATGGCAGGCGAGGCCATCCATTCTGCTCCGAAGGCTACGCCGATGGTATCGTTGGTGGCTGTATCTAACCCGACAATGGTGCCCAGCACATGCAGGCCGTGGTCCTCGCAGATATTGGGGATGCTCGTTCCTCCGGCGGGGTCATACCACGCATAGCTGTCGGGCACCTGCTGCCCCCGGTAGCTCGCGGTCAGTGCCGGGTGATTGGTTTCCGCCCCCGTGTCGATGACGAGCACCTTGCGGCCCGCTCCGGTATAACCCAGTTTCCAGAGTTTGTCGGCGCGGATCAGGCTCAGGCTGGGTTCGCTGCCATTGGGTACGGGTGCCGCAGGTGTGGGAGGGCTTGCCTCATCGGGAAAAGCCGGAGCATCAGTCATGATGTATTCCAGTCCGGGAACGGTGCTGAGGCGGGTCAGCTCACCCGCAGCAATGCGCAGGGCTACCGCACGGGAGATCCAGAGCAGGCGCGGCGGCGCTTCTGCCGCATGGAGAGACAGCGAGCGGTGGAGGCTTTCGGCTGCCGCACGGCCTTGCATGACCATCAGCACCTGCACCTGTGTTTCGGGCTGCCTGCGCACCACTTCCTGAAGGTCAGGGGCGATCTTATATACCTGCCCCTGCAGCGGTGTCTGCCCCAGCAGCAGGAGCAATCCCAGCCCGGCAGCCATCTTCTTCGCAGCTCTGTTTCCCATTCCCAAAAATAAAAAAGCCGGAGCAATAAACCCCGGCTTTCAGATGATATGCGTCAAATACTTTTACTGCTCTTTCACCAGTTTGCGCACAGAGGCATAGCCGCTGCCTGTGAGGCGGATATAATATACGCCATCGGCAAGGCTGCTCAGGTCGAGCGAAACCTCGTCATTTGCATAGCTGGTCTCGTCTATGCGCAGCACCTCTCTGCCCAGCTGGTCCACCACTTCGATGGCCAGGCGGTAGGAGCGGTCGAGTTCGAAGTCGAGGGTGAAGCGGTCACGGCTGGGGTTCGGGTAAATCCGGATCCCTTTTTCGAGTTCTTCTTCCACACCCACATTAAACGGATAGGTACCTGTGGCCCGGATGAGCAGGGTATCTATGTCCGTGCAATTGGTAGCGCTGGTGGCGGTGAGCGTCACGAGATAGTCGCCTGCGGCATAGTAGTTATGCGCAGGATTGGCGGCGGTGCTGGTGCTGCCATCGCCAAAGTTCCAGGTCTGGGAAGTTGCTCCGGTGCTGGTGCTGGTAAATTGTACGGTCGGAGAAACGGCCAGATTTACGGTGGTTTTATCCGAGGTAAATGCCGCATCTACGGTACCGGCACCCACTGTTACAAACGCAGGCTTACGCGCGCAGGGGCTTTCGTACTGCACTTCCCAGTCATAAAAGAAATAATAGTTGTTGCTGGGCTGGTTGTTGGTAACAGAGCTGGTCAGGGTCACCAGGTTGGCGAAGGTATATGGGAAACTTACCGCCGATGTGCTGTAATACAAGCCGCCGACAGAGGTGGCAGAAAGACCCAGCTGGTAGTTTTCGCCGGGCGTAAGCGGGAAATTCAGCTCGATGCGGTACTCGCCATCCACCAACCCTTGCAGCTCGGCGAGGGTGAGGGTGTCAATTTTAGCATCTATCACGTTTCCTGCCTCGCCCCGCAGCACCACATTGCGGATGCCCGGCAGTGCAGCATAGACCTTCACCGATTTAAGCGTAACCGGGTAGCTGACATTAAAGTTAATATAAGGCGAGTTGCCCTGGAAGTAGAGGCCGCTGCCTGTGCTCTTGTCTGGCTTGCCGATGTGCGTACGGGTGAGGTTGGTCATCCAGTAAATGGCCTGCTGGGTGAGCGGAGGCGTAATGAAGTTGTCGCCTTCAAAAACCAGGCTGCCCCCTGTGGGGGCTGTGTACCAGCGGACAATCGCATTGGGGTCATTGCTTTCGGCCAGCAGGGCCGCCTGACCGCCGATGCAGGTAAAGCTGGTTCCAACAGTAGGGACTGCATTACCCAGTACAGTGATGGAGCCTGATCCGGTATTATCCAGGAAAAAATAATCGGCTACACCGTTTACTGTAGTGATCTCGACATTAAAGGTATGATAACCAATGTCCAAGGTATGGGCAGGAAGGGTTACGGTAGCCGTTGCATTGGGTGCCAGGTTTCCGGTCCAGGTATAAAAAGAGGAGAAGCCATCCGAAAACGAGTAGCCAATCTCTGCTGTGGTCAGGGGGCTGGTACCTTTGTTTTTGAGGGTAAAGGTCGGGGCAGCGCTGGTATCGCAGCGGGCTGTGGCAGAGCTGGTAACAGCCGCTACTGCTGCATCGCGGGAGCGGTCCACGACCGAAGGCGTATTGCCTTTGGCAACCAGATAATCATAGGCCGCTTTTACATTGATAAGGCCATTTCCATACAGGTTGTCTTCTCCGGCTACGCCGAGGTCTGTGGCGGTGTAGTACAGGGCCAGTTTCAGGTCGCGGCCCGGAAGGTTCGGAAAAGCCTCCTTGAGCAGCAGCAGCGCACCCGAAACGTGGGGAGCGGCCATCGAAGTACCCAGGAACTGCGCGTAACCCCCACCGGGAACGGAGGAGCGTACGTTTACACCCGGAGCGACCACTTCAGGCTTTATCTGCAGAGAACCGGTGGCAGCACACAGGGTTGGGCCCTGGCTGGAGAAACTGCCGAGCGGATAGCTGGGGTTGTAGGCGTTAATAGCACCTACGGAAAAGGCATTGACGGTGTCTGCACTGTACCAGGCGGGAGAGCCAATGCTACCTGCGCCTTCATCGCCGCGGTTTCCTGCCGAAAATACAGCTGCAATTCCCGCTACTTCCAGCGCATTGATGGCCAGGGTCGAAGAGGTATTACAGAGGCCGCTATTTCCGCCATTGGGACCGCCCCATGAGTTGTTGACCACATCGGGCATGTCTTTGGTGGTCGAGCTGTTTCCGTCGGGGTTAATGGCCCACTGAAGGGACTGGAGGCTGTTGGGACCGCCCTGGCAACCCACAATCGGGCCATTTTCGTCATTGTCAATGGCGGGTGCACCCATCCACAGGGCGTTAAACGCTACGCCGATGGTATCATTGGTGCTGCGGTTGAGACCACAAACTGTGCCGGTTACGTGTGAGCCGTGCTCGTCGCAGTCGGTGGGCGAAGAAGACTCATTGAGTCCGTACCAGGCCAGCGTATCGCTCGAAAAAAGTCCGTAGTAATTGTCTTTCAGCGCGGGGTGGGTGATATCTACGCCTGAGTCAATCACGAGTACCTTGCGGCTCTGGCCTGTATAGCCCAGTTTCCACATCGCCGGGGCATTGATGGCCGTATGGCCTGGCTCGCGGCCATTGACCGAGGTCAGCTCCTCCGGAGAGGCGTCCACCCGCACAAAGTCCGAAAGCTCTTCCTGCACAACCGGGAGGACCATCCACACATCGTTGCGTGCGTCGAGGGCAAGTGCTGCATCGAGGCGGATATGTGCCCGGATCACGTTGGCAATCCAGTAGCTCTCGACAGAGCCGGACATGACACCCGGATGAGATTGAAGGAAGGTGTTGAGCGGACCCTGGGTGGCGGCAGCCGTTTGCTGAAGGGCCGTAATGACGCTATATGCGCGTTCTTCCAGACTTGCTTTACGCTTTCTGAAGTCGAGTTCCATGCTTTCCAGGTCCGCCTGTTCTGCCAGGAGGATTTCGACCTCGACATAGGTGTCAGGGTTTTGGGAAAGGGTCGTGTAGAGAGAGGGGTTAATCCGTGAAAGATTGTTTTGGGCCTTAAGGCCGGGTATCAGCAGGAGCAGCCCTGCGCTGAATACCGATAGCCATTTTATCATGGGGTAGATATTGAGGATAACAGAGAGGTTGAATGGGCAATTTAGCAATAAAATTTGTCGTACATTCAGCCCTTTTCTTACAGTTTCCTTCATATTTACTGTTCAATCTTATGTATGCCCAACCGATGCTGCAACCTGAGGCCCTGAAGGGCAAAGTGGTGATCGTAACCGGGGGAGGATCCGGCCTCGGACGCTCTATGACACGGTATTTTCTCCAGTTGGGTGCCCAGGTCGTGATCACCAGCCGGAGCATGGACCGGCTCGAACAGACCGCCCGCGAGCTTGAATCCGAAACGGGAGGCAAAGTCCTGCCCCTTGCCTGCGATGTGCGCAACTATGAAATGGTCGAAAACATGCTCGCACGCACCCTCGAAGTATGGGGCCGCGCAGATGTGCTGGTAAATAATGCCGCCGGAAATTTTGTTGCGCCTACCGAAAAGCTCAGTGCGCGGGCCTTCGATACGATTGTTGACATTGTGCTCAAAGGCTCCTACAACTGCACCCTCGCCTTAGGTAAATACTGGATCGCGGAGAAAGTCAGGGGCAATGTGCTGAGTATCGTTACGACCTATGCCTGGACCGGATCGGCCTACGTAGTGCCTTCGGCCTGCGGCAAAGCCGGGGTACTGGCCATGACCCGCTCACTCGCAGTCGAATGGGGCAAAAAATATGGCATCCGCCTCAATGCCATCGCTCCGGGGCCTTTCCCCACACCCGGCGCGACGGAGCGCCTCTTCCCTGCCGAAGTGCAGGCTGCCATCGGTATGAATGTGCAGGACAAAGTGCCACTGGGTCGCGTCGGCGAGCACCAGGAACTGGCCAACCTGGCTGCCTACCTCGTGTCGGATTATTCGGCCTATGTAAATGGCGAAGTCATCACCATAGATGGCGGAGAATGGCTCAGCGGG
>RDXT01000363.1 GCA_004292985.1 Bacteroidota bacterium | reverse complement strand
TACCTCGAAGTGGGAGGCACCCGCATAGACCTTGCTGCTGACAGATGGTATTACCGTGTGGAAAGAGCCTTTGCTACCGGGGTGAAAAACCTCTTTAGCGCGGACAACAGCATCGCGGACCTGCTCTACAAAGAATATGGAGCGGCAGGTCTGGCTGAAGCGGGTACTGCGGGCGCGGCACCGGACGTTACCCTCAAGCTAAAAGTGCAGGTTAACCAGATGAAATATGACCTCAGCCAGCTAAGCGTTGCGGCAGGTCAGCGGGTAGCCATTGTATTTGAAAACCCGGACTTTATGCAGCACAACCTCCTCATTTTGCAGGCAGGTTCGCTGGAAAAAGTAGGCGCGGAGGCTGATAAATTAGCTCTGGCAACCAATGGTGCGGAGAAAAACTATGTGCCTGAGATGGCGGAAGTGCTTGCTGCTACACCGCTGGTAGATCCGAACACGAGCTACACCCTCATTTTCACTGCGCCCGACAAACCCGGTGATTATCCTTTCGCCTGTACCTTCCCCGGCCACTGGCGCATGATGAACGGTATCCTGAAAGTAACGCCCGCCACAACTCCGCTTCCATGATGAACCTCCGTTTTGGCGTGAGCACCTGGCTCTGGACATCGCCTTTTACGACTGAGACCGTGGCCCTTTTTCCGAAAATCCGGCAGATGGGCTTCACGGTCGTGGAAGTGCCTGCCGAGTATCCGGAACTGATTGACGGTAAGGCAGTTAAGCAGGCACTGGACGCTGCCGGGCTCCAGGCGGTCGTCTGTGCGGCGATGGGGCCTGCCCGCGACCTTACCCATGAGGACCCCCAGGTGCACCAGAACACTTTTGCCTACCTGCGGCAGTGTATGGACCTCTGCAATGACCTGGGCGCGGGCTTCGTTGCGGGGCCTCTGTATTCAGCAGTGGGCAAAGCGCGCCAGCTCCCGCCTGAAAAGCGCCGGGCTGAGTGGGAGCTTGCCGTGCAAAACCTGCACACAGCCAGCCAGATGGCGGCGGAACAAGGCCTTTCGCTGGCGCTGGAGCCACTCAACCGCTTCGAAAGCGACCTCGTCAATACCGCAGAGGATGTGGTCCGCCTTGTGCAGGACATCAACCACCCGGCGGCAAAGGTGATGCTCGATAGTTTTCACATGAGCATCGAGGAGAAGGACCCCGGCGCGGCGATCCGCAAAGCGGCCCCTTATCTGATCCACTTCCAGGTGTCCGAAAACCACCGGGGTATTCCCGGCACGGGCCAGACACCCTGGGGGGCCTACCGGAGCGCCTTGCAGGAAATTGGTTATCAGGGTGTTATCTCTATCGAGAGCTTCACGCCCGAAGTCAAAGAACTGGCAGGTGCCGTCTGTATCTGGAAGCCCTTTGCCCCGGATCAGGATACCTTCGCCCGACAGGGACTTTCTTTTTTACAAAACACGTTTTCGTGATGATGGATTTACCACTAAGGACACTGAGTTCACTAAGGTACACTAAGTAGATATTCTTCTGAGTGAATCTAAGTGTTCTTAATGCCTTAGTGGTAAACTAAACCCTCTAAAAACACTATATCATGCCTGCTTCCCCCCTCAATGTTGCTATTATCGGCTTGGGTTTCGGTGCCGAATTTATTCCCATTTACCAGAAACATCCGCATGCGAACCTGGTGGCTATCTGCCAGCGCAAGCGCGAAAAACTTGATGCCATCGGCGATGCTTTTGGCATAGAAAAACGCTACACCTCTTACGAAGAACTGCTCAAAGACCCCGAAATTGACGCGGTCCATATCAATACGCCCATTCCCGACCACGCTGCCCAATCCATCGCCGCGCTGAAGGCAGGCAAACACGTGGCCTGTACGGTGCCGATGGCTACGAGCGTGGAGGACTGTATGGAAATTGTGCGTCTGGTGAAAGAGACCGGCCTCACCTACATGATGATGGAGACCGTCATTTACAGCCGGGAGTTCCTCTTTGTCAAGGACTTATACACGCGGGGTGAACTGGGCCGCCTTCAGTTTCTGCGTGCTTCGCACCAGCAGGAAATGGCTGGATGGCCCGGCTACTGGGAGGGTCTGCCTCCTATGTACTACGCCACCCACTGCGTAGGTCCCGTGCTGGCCCTTCCCGGCAAAGAGGCTGAATATGTGTCCTGCTTTGGCTCCGGGCGCATAGATGAGGCCCTGATTCCGGTGTATGGTTCGCCTTTTGCCATCGAGACCTGCCACATCAAACTCCGTGACTCCGATCTTTCGGCAGAGATCACCCGTTCGCTGTTTAATACAGCCCGTCAGTACCGCGAGAGTTTTGATGTATATGGATCGAAAAAGTCCTTCGAATGGACCCTGATCGAGCATGAACCCTGCGTGATCCACACCGGAGAAAGCCCGGAGCGTATCGAAATCCCGGATTTTGCGCATCTCTTACCGCCTGAAATTCAGCACTTTACGACCGGCGGCGTGTATGATGCCGATTCCAACCAGCACCTGTCATTTATCCAGGGCGCGGGTCATGGCGGCTCGCATCCGCACCTGGTGCATGAGTTTGTGACGGCCCTCACCACAGGCCGCGAGCCTTATCCCAACGCACGCCAGTCCGCCAACATCACCTGTGTGGGGATTCTGGCGCACGCTTCGGCGATGGCAGGCGGGAAGATTATGGAGCTGCCGGATTTTGGGTGAGAGGGTTTCGGTGGGTTATTTGGCGAAGGGCTATACCCTTCGCTGACGGATGACGCCCTTTCAGGGCTTTGAGACGCTCAGGTATTTCAAAGCCCGGAAGGGGTGTCATTTCACGTGTGTAGGATTCTGGTGCACGCTTCGGTGATGGCGGTGGGGTAAGGTGTGTTACTTGGGTTGCTTAACTGTTACCGTTCGCTCAAACTCAAGGCTGTGCATGTTATCTATGATTAGTTTTTGAAAGGTGCCGATCAGTAGTCCAACGGCAAGAGACATAGATTCTTCCAAATTCGTATTTTTTTGTTTAGTTGGCAAAGCAAAAATACTATTAACAGGTAATCCTCCATGAAATAGCTTTGATCGCACATTATACATGTTGTCTATCATCTTTTTAAGCCATTCGATATTACCCAATAGGGCTTCAGCGTTCTCTCGGATTTTCCTTTGAACGTCATTATTACCGTCTTGATTATAGAGTGCCTCAACAGCAACCATTGCCCATGTTAGTCCATTCTTCCTTTCTCTGTATTGAGAATAAAAAGTATGCGAATAGGCATTTAATGCTCTTTCTATACTATTGTTAGCAGGTGTATCTAAGATCAAAGGAGTTTCTCTTATCCATTCCCAGACTTTCTTAGCTTCAAGTTTGTGTATAGTTGGCCAACCCTTTTCTATGCAATGAGATGCTCCTTGATAAGACAGAGACCCAAGTCCATCTGATTCCCCGAAATAGTTATTATCATCCAATACTTTTAATAAACACTCATATTCAAATGCTCCCGGGCAAGCTAAATCAATGACAAAAAAAATTTTCTTGAGGGCTTCTTCGAAAGCGAAGCCGAATTTTACTAAAAAGACAATTTCATGCTCATCAACATTTGTACCATGTGTTTGATTCGAATTTTTTCTAACTTCTGCGAGATACGCTTGAAATATCATTTCTAATTTAATTGCAGGCTTAAATTCGACTATCGTTTTAGAAAATAGATATCTTATCTCATGCTGACTATGTGTGATGATCTTATCAATTACTGAGGATGGGTTTTGAAGCAGCCGATGAATTAATATTGGAATATTCAATCCGTAAATATTTACTGAAAAAATATTACTTAATTGCTGTAGTTGTTCGAAAGATTCTTCCAGATAAGCATCATCAAAGAATTCATTTACTCTTTTCACTTTGCTTGAAGGGGCTATATGTCCTGATTTTATGGGAACTAGAACCTTATACTCTTTGACATCCATACAATCAATAGTTATTTAATTGATGCAATGTAGTTATTTATTTTTTGTGTTCAACGCGCGCCAGTCCGCCAACATCACCTGTGTCGGGGTTCTGGCGCACGCTTTGGCGACGGTAGGCGGGAAAGTTATGGTGTTGCAGGATGTTGGGTGAGCGGGACATATTCCCCTTACATCCCTGCCTCCTGATGCCTTTTTGTGAGCAGTACTTTTTTGTTGCGAGTCAACGTGAAAGAGTGTATATTCAACCCATCAATCTCTCAACATACTGAATTGGATGAAGTCACCCTCCAGGGGCAAAGGTAGCATATACATGCTGCTGTTGCCATATCTGCTGCTTGCAGTTGTTTCCTGTCGCCCGCCGCTGCCGGAGGAGACGGGCTTTTATTTCTGGCGCAGTTCATTTGATTTTGGTGAGGATAAGACGCTGGCCGATTCTTTGCGCGTGAAGCACCTCTACCTTCATATGTTTGATGTCGTATGGAGCGAAGGGTATAAGGGGCTGGTTCCCGTGGCAGAGAGTAACGCAATGATATGGGATTTTGCGCATTTGGCGGACAGATGTGATTTTATACCTGTTGTGTACCTGGTGAATGATGGATTGGCCCTTACACCCGACTCAGCGATCGAAAGACTGGCTACGCGCATCGCAGGCAAGCTTACCCAAATGATCCCTCCGGAGTACTGGACTGAGTTTCAACTGGATTGCGACTGGAGCGCCGAAACAAGGGAACGGTATTTTCATTTGCTCAGGGCCATACACCAACACTTGCCGCCTGACAAACAGCTCTCTTGTACCCTACGCCTGCACCAGTATAAATATATGAGCGCCTCAGGCATACCGCCCGTGGACCGTATGTCGCTGATGTGCTATAACATGGATGAAATTAAAGACCTCGCTACGCCCAATTCGATTTTCTCACCCGTAGTTCTGAAGCAATACCTCAGTCACAGCAAGTATCCTCTTACCCTCGACATTGCGCTGCCTGTATATGACTGGGTGGTAGTATTTCAGGGAAAAGACTTTGCAGGTATTCTTCATAATCCTGATTATCAGTTGCTTAATGATACTGCTTTTTTTCACGAAACGGAACCGCATCACTATCAACTCAGGCGCGATACCGCCATAGGGAACCTTTACCTGCGGGAGGGCGACCTTTTTCGCCTCGAAAAAACCAGCCCTGAAGCCCTCAGAGAAGGTCTTTCCGTGATTCGCAACGTGATCAATACCGAGCATTCCCGCCTCCTTTTTTTCGACTGGAATCCTAAACAACTCCGGGAAAATTATGCAAAAGAAATTATGGACTGGCTGCCGGAGAAGCGCAGCC
>RDXT01000113.1 GCA_004292985.1 Bacteroidota bacterium | reverse complement strand
TTTCGAGTCGCTGGTGAAACTGCTGGCATTTGTGGCTGTGGGTCTTTTTGTTACCTACGAAGTATATCATGGGGTAGACGATCTTTTTGCAAATGCCCGTGCAAATGAACATCTGGCCCGGCTGATGGACTGGAAGCAGTCGGTAAACCCCTGGGACTGGGGCTGGCTGATGGTGATTTCGATGTTTGCGGTTCTGTTTCTGCCCCGCCAGTTTCACATGGCAGTTGTCGAAAACACCGATCCCGTCCATGTGGACAAAGCGACCTGGCTTTTCCCGCTATATCTGCTGATTATCAACCTCTTCGTGCTTCCCGTGGCCTTTGCCGGACACCTTCACTTTCACGCTTCGGGAGTAGATGCCGACACCTATGTGCTGGGTCTGCCCCTGCTGTATGGCAAGCAGGCACTGGCGCTGCTGGTATTTATCGGTGGTCTGTCGGCCTCGACGAGCATGGTGATTGTCGCTACGATCGCCCTGAGCATCATGGTGAGCAACAACATTGTAATGCCGCTGCTGCTGCGCCCGGCCCTGCTGAAAGAGTCCTCTGCCGCTGACCTTTCGCCCCGCCTGCGCCTGATCCGCCGCCTGCTCATTTTGCTGATTCTGTTCACGGCCTATCTCTATTTTCACCTGATCGGAGGCCGCACCCCGCTGGTTTCGATTGGGTTGATTTCGTTTGTGGCTGTTTCGCAGTTTGCGCCCGCCATCATCGGGGGACTTTTCTGGAAGGGCGCTACCCGTGCGGGGGCCATCGCTGGCCTGCTGGGCGGTTTTCTGGTCTGGGCCTTTTGCCTGCCCTTCCCTTCGCTGGTGGAGGCGGGTTTTTTGCCGCAAAGTATTCTGAATGAAGGACTTATGGGCATACATTTGCTTCGGCCCTACGCCTTTCTGGGCCTGGAGGGGATGGACCATATCAGCCACGCCGCTTTCTGGAGCCTGCTGGTAAACAGCCTTCTGTACGCGGGCGTTTCGCTCTACTCGCGCGACCCGGCCATCGGCAGGAGCCAGGCCAATCTCTTTGTCAACATCAGCAAATACGTGGGCATAGATGCCGAAACACCTGTGTGGCGCGGAAAGGCCTTTTTGCAGGACATCCGCCTGCTGTTGCACCGCTTTCTGGGTCCTGAGCGCGGAGAAGCCCTGCTCGTGACCTATGCGCATAGCAACCGCATACACCTCGAAAAAACCGTGGAGGCATCCGCCGAGCTGGTCAGCTATGCCGAGCGTCTGCTGGCGGGGGCCGTGGGGTCTTCTTCGGCCCGTCTGCTGGTGGCTTCCGTGGTGAAGGAGGAA
>RDXT01000805.1 GCA_004292985.1 Bacteroidota bacterium | reverse complement strand
CGGCATAATAGATAATGGTCATCACCTCGCGGGTGGTGGTTTTACTGCGGTTAGGCCCTGCACAATGGATCGTCCAGCCCATGTGAAAGGTCGCATCTCCGGCCTTCATCGTCCGCGCTTTCGACACCTCAAAGCCCTGATTATGAACATATTCCTCAAAAACGCGCTCTGATTCATCCGAAATGGCCGCACTCTCCACCGCGCCCTTCAGGTGCGAACCCGAAGCGAAGGTGAGCATGCCCAGGTCGTCTGTAATGTCAACGAGCGGCATCCAGAGCGTGACGGTTTTTTCGGTATCGAGGGGCCAGTAATACTGGTCCTGGTGCCAGGGGGTGTATCCGCCCAGCGGCTCTTTGTACAGGGCCTGGTCGTGGTAGATGCGCACTTTTTCCACGCCCAGCAGGCGGGCGGCGATGTGGGCAAATTTCTGCGCGAAAACATAGGCTTTCACCTCTTCATCCACCCGCCAGAGGTTCATGATCTGCAAAAAGGCCTTGCCATAGGTATCGCGGTCTTCGAGGGCGCGCTGCTCGGTATTGTGGCGATAGCTGGCCTCGCGGATGGCAGGCTGGAAGCGGGCGATTTCTTCAGGTGTGGCTACGCCAGGCAGTAGAATATGGCCCTTGTGGCGAAAATCGCTGATCTGGGATTCGCTGAGGGGGTAAAGGGTTGGGGTGGAGGGCATAGGGTCGCGTTTTATACCAAACATAGGATTTTTCTGGTAAAAAGGTTTTTTTTCTCACCGGGTTTGTGAACGCCTACAAACATAACCCGCCCCCTCAGTCGCTGCACAAAAGCCCCTTGAGTCCGACACCAAAAAATGCTATCTTCGTGCCAAAGATATGAGCATGAAATTCGCAGATGTAAAAAACGATATTGCATTTCGAAAGATTTTCGGCAATGAAAGCCGGAAGGAAACGCTTATTTCGTTTCTCAACGCTATCCTGGATTTTCACAGCGACCAGCGCATCACGCAGGTCAGCATCCTCAACCCGTACCAGCTCCCCAAACTCAAAGGGGGAAAAGTGACCATCATTGACGTAAAAGCTACCGACCAGGCAGGCAATACCTATATTATTGAAATGCAGGTAGGTGACGTTGATGGCTTTGCGAAACGAGTGCTATTTTACTCCTCAAAAAGTTATACAGACCAAATCAAGCGGGCAGATTTTTACCGTCAGCTTCGTCCCGTGATCTTTATCGGCATACTCGACTTTAACCATACCGAAAACAAAAACTATATCAGCCGGAGTCAGGTGCGGGATATTGAGACGGGAGAACAGACGATTAAGGATATGGAGTTTAACTTTATAGAGTTGCCAAAATTTAATATAGAACTCCAGGCTCTGAAAACGCTGGCGGAAAAGTGGATTTATTTTATCAAAAACGCCGAAAACCTTGAAGTGATCCCCGATAATATACACGACGAGGGACTCAAATCGGCGTATGAAGAGGCCAACGTGCAAACCTGGACACAGGAAGAATTAGATGCCTATGAGTATGCTTTTATGCGGGAAGAGGATGAGCGGGCAAGGCTGGATAAAGCTAAACAAGACGGGAAAGAAGAAAACAAAACACATACGATTCTAAAGCTTCACCAAAAAGGGAAGTCAGTCGAAGAAATATCGGACTTGCTGGACATTGCAGCCAGTGAAGTCGCGGTGGTGGTTAAAAAGCATCTAAACGCATAAAACCCAACCGTAGGGGCGGTTCCAAAGGAACATGTCCAGCAGGCCGCCCAAATCCCCGGCACCCCGCCCAATTACCCTCACCGCATCATCCGCCGCGCGATCACCAGGCGCTGAATTTCCGAAGTGCCCTCGCCGATGGTGCAGAGTTTGGCATCGCGGAAGTATTTCTCCACCGGAAAATCCTTGATAAAGCCGTAGCCTCCGTGAATCTGCACCGCTTCGCCGCTGACCCACACCGCCGTTTCACTGGCGTAGAGTTTGGCCATGGCCGAGGCCTGCGTCACCTCCTGCCCCTGGTTGATCATCGTGGCAGCGCGGTGGATCAGCAGTTCGGAAGCCTGGATGCGGGTGGCCATGTCGGCCAGCCGGAAGGAAATCGCCTGAAACTCGAAGATTGGCTGGTCGAATTGCTCGCGTTCGAGGGCGTATTTAAGGCTGGCTTCGTAGGCGCCTTTGGCGATGCCCAGCGAAAGCGCTGCGATAGAGATGCGCCCGCCGTCGAGGATTTTCATGGCCTGGCGAAAGCCTTCACCCTCCTGGCCCAGCATCTGGGACTTGTGCACGCGGCAGTCTTCGAAGATCAGCTCCGTGGTTTCGGAGGCACGCATGCCGAGTTTATTTTCCTTTTTGCCGGGGCTGAAACCGGGTGTTCCTTTTTCAATAATAAAGGCGGTGGCATTGTTGCTCTGGCGGGCTTCTCCGGTCCGGGCGATGACCACGGCTACCTTTCCGCTTTTTCCGTGGGTAATGAAATTTTTCGCACCATTTAACACATAGTAGTCGCCATCCTTTACGGCGGTCGTACGCATATTGCCAGCGTCGGAGCCGGTATTGGCTTCGGTGAGGCCCCAGGCGCCGATCCATTCGCCACTGGCCAGCAGGGGCAGGTATTGCCGCTTCTGGTCCTCGTTGCCAAATTTCAGGATGTGGTTGGTACACAGGGAGTTGTGAGCGGCGAGGGAGAGGCCAATAGAACCGCAGATGCGCGAGATTTCGACGATGGCCGTTACATATTCGAGGTAGCCAAAGCCGGAGCCGCCATAGGTTTCGGGCACCAGAATGCCGAGCAGTCCCATTTCGCCCAGGTCGCGGAAGATTTCGATGGGAAATTCCTGCGATTCGTCATATTTCATTACAACAGGCCGGATATGCTCCTCTCCATACCGCCGGATCATGTCGGCGATCATCTGCTGGTTTTCGGTGGCGTCAAAATCGAGGCCCTGCACTTCTGTTATTGCTGTTATGCCCATAGGTTCGTCCTTTGTTTATCGTTCACACAGAGGAAGTTACATTCCTTTTTTCAATCGGCAAAGTCGAGCAGGCAGTGAATATCCGGCGAAATGGCCTGTAACTTTTCATAGCCATCGAGAAAGCTCAGGTGAACCAGAAAGCTGAATCCGATCACCTCTGCCCCCAGGCTGGCAGCCAGTTTTGCAGCGGCCCCGGCAGTGCCTCCGGTAGCGAGCAGGTCGTCGTGCACCACGATCCGGTCTCCGGGCTGTATCGCCTCTTTCACCGATTCGATGGTCGCATTTCCATACTCCAGTTCGTAGGTTACTTCCACCGTCTCCGGCGGCAGTTTCCCTTTTTTCCGCACCATCACAAAGCCTGCATCGAGGGCTATCGCCATCTGAGGACCGAATAAAAAGCCTCTGCTGTCTATGCCGATCACTTTAGTAACGTTTTTTTCCTTCCAATGTTGGCTCAGCACCGCCGCACTGTCGCGGATCAGTTGCGGATCGAGGAAAAGGGGCGAAATGTCTTTAAACAGGATGCCCGGAATCGGGAAATCAGGCACTTCGCGGATGGCAGCGCGCAGACGTTGGGTTAAATCACGCATGAAAAACAGGTTTATCCGGAAAAATAGGCAAAACAGGCCGAATCATCGATCTTTTTCCACATTTTATTTTCTTATGTGGATAATTCGTCTTACTTTTATGCAGGATTCCACTACACATTTTTCGGGGTTAAATTCAGGGGGGTATTTACCGTGAAGCGATTAGCAGTCATAGGCGGACTGGCGCTGGCATTGGTATGTGTGTCAGGTTGTCAGTCGCAGGAGCAAAATGGATTTTCATCGAAGCTGGGAGCGCCCCAGCTCAAGCGCATGTCGTATGAACAATACGGCATAGACGTGCATTCGCTCCGGGTCATTCAATCGAGTTTTGGAGAAGATCAGTTCCTGACCGATGTGCTGCGGGCCAACAATGTGCGCTCCTCTATTATTGACGAAGTGGACCGCAAGTCCCGCCAGATATTTGATGTGCGGAAGATGCGCGCCGGGAACTATTACGCCCTGCTCAAAAACCAGAACGACGAGGTTTCCTATTTCATTTATGAGAAAAATGGCTACGAATATGTAGTCTTCGACCTGCGCGACAGCGTGCGGGTATATGAAGGCCGCCGTCCGGTGGTTACCCGCCAGCGCGAGGCTGCCGCCGTGATGAAAGGCACTCTGTTCGAGACCATCGCCGCCAATGGCATGGACCTGCGCCTCGCCAAACTTATGGAAGATGCTTTCGCCTCTTCTGTGGACTTTTTTCACCTGAAGGAAGGCGACTTTTTTAAGGTAATTTACGAAGAGAGTTTTGTGGACGAAGTTTCGATCGGCGTTACCGGACTCGTGGCGGCGCATGTGCGGCATAAGAAAGAAGATTATTACGGCATCCGCTTCCGGCAGGACAGCCTCACCCATTATTTTGATGAAGAAGGCCGCAGCCTGCGCCACGCTTTTCTGAAAGCGCCGCTGACCTTCAGCGAAACTGCTGCGATCAAGGCCCATGTGTTGCCTGGGGGCCGCAGCGGATTTGGAGGCACGGAGTTCCGGGTGCCATCGGGTACGCCGGTGCTGAGTGTGGCAGATGGTGTGGTGGTAGAGGTGAACTACCGCCGGGGCCAGGGCTATGATATCGAGGTGCGTACCGGTGTTTACACCGCGCAATATCTATATGTATATCAGGTGGCCGAAGGACTGACCGTAGGAAAACGGATCAGCCAGGGCGACGAGCTGGGCAAGACAGGCCTTGTCGAAGGCACGGGGTCGGGTGCCCGTCTGCTCTTTAAAGTCTGGCAAAAGGGACATTCGATTGATCCGGAGTCCGTTTCACAGCCTGCTACGCCGCCCATCCGCACAGAAAACCAGGCCGAATTCAAGCGAATCAAAACAGAACTTCTGTCACGGCTTTCGCAGATTTCTTACAGCGATCAGGGTGCCATTGTGATGAAAACATCTGCATTGCCTGAACCGAGGTGGGTACGCTGATCCCAAAAGCGGCCCGATTTCTTTCTATTTCAGCTCCATTCTTACATATTCTACGACTGACGGATAAATTAACAGCCGGGATTTTCCTATTTCTCCGAATGCTCCTATCTTAGCATTGCGTTTCCCCCCGCATGTACGTTGTCGCCACGAGTGCAGATTGCGATTCATCAACCCCTCGCCAAACCCTTCATCGCATGAGAAAACTCTACCTGCTGCTCGCTCATATGGCCCCGCTGTGGGTCGCAGCCCAGAATATCCTGTTTATCCCTTTTGGCCTCAGCGAAGCGGAGGTTAAACAATTCCTGGGGAGCAAAGAATATATCGTCGAGGTGACGGAAGACACCCAGATGCACAGCGTGCGCGCCGTGCTCGATGAAAATAAGCATGTGGAGTACGCCTTCGACAAGGGGGAACTCTATGCGACGACCATTACGCGGAACTACACCGACCACAAGAAGGCCAAGGAAGTGCAGCGCAGTTGCCTCGACTACATGGAAAAAATGTCGAGGGGTGCTTCGATCCGCGAAACAACCGAAGGGAAAATCACCTGCTATTCGGTCGCTGTCGAGGGTCGGGTGCTCAAGCTCTTTGTCCAGACCCACGACGAAAGCATCACCCTTACCCTGTCCTCGGTGAGCCGCGCCCACGGTCCGATTATGGAGGATGAAAAACTGTTTTTTGAAGAGGAACTGCTTCAGCGTCAGTTTATTGAGAACTGAGCGCAGGCTCCGCTTTGCGGAATGCCGCTTCGAGGTGCGTTTTAAACATATCGCCTGAGGGCGTGATCTGAAATCCGATGTGCGGAAAACTCCGGAGATATTCCTGGTTTTTCTGTAGCCCGCGCCGCGCCTCGTAGTCGAGTGTGCCGTTGAGGTAGTCGTAAAAATGAGCGGTACGGATATAGGCAAATACATTCGACTCGCCTGCAAATTCCCGCTGAAAAGACTGATAATCAGGGTCTCTGCTCAATACATCTTCCTGCAGATAGGCATCTATCATCAGTTGCAGCGCCGTGGTGTCATTGCTGAATACGACATAATTATCAATGTAGGTAAAGTGGGGCTTTTCGATCTTGGAGAACATCTTTTTGAAAAACAGCTGAAAGAAGCCCCGCATGGTGAGGTACTTGATTTTGTAGCCCTGGTAGTCCAGCTCTTCAAACTTCAGGGGAGACTTGCCTAGCCTTTTGGTTACATAATCGAGACGTTCCTGCACTTTTTCGAAGTCATCGAAGTGCAGCATGGCATAATAGTAGTACGGATCGGGACCAGAGTCCGTGGGAACGACCGCCGTAGCCACCTCCTCCGTCATCCAGCTGAAAAAATCGCGTTCAAACTCAATTTTAAAGAGCTTTTCCAGGCGTTTGAGGTCTTTGTCCATGCTTTTAGCGGCTTCCGGATCCCGCACAGCATTCATTTCATTCAGTTTGCCATAAAAATCAGTGAAATTATCGAAGCCGACACTGGTAAAGAGGGCTGTACGGTTTGGGAGAATATCCTGTACCTGCACCCGTCCTTTGCCCGTTTCGCCAAAAATCGCAAAATAAGAGGCGGCAGAATCGAGCTGTTTGAGGTAGCCATCCATGTAAATGCGGTCGTCGCGCATCGAGAGGTCCATGGCAGAAAAGGCCAGTGCGCTGCCGAGGCCGCCGAGCATTTCCGGCATTTCGCTGGTATAGGCTTTCAGAAATGCGTCGGTCAGGGCAAAATTCAGGTACAGGGTGTACTGCTCGCTGCGGCGGGTTTCGGAGCGCACCCGCACGAAGTCTTTGTCTTCTTCGATGGAGGGTTTTTCTGATTGCTCGATAGACTTTTTGACCAGGGCCTCGGTATAAGAAACCAGCAGGGCATTATTCAGCGCCGAAAGATAGATCGTTTCCTTTGTCGCCGGATCATACAGCCCGTAAATGTCCGTATTGTAATAGCTGCCCGTACTTACGCTATATCCAAAGCTTTTAAACAGCGAAATCAGGGCAGGTTTCAGCTTGGTCAGTTTGCTGCCTTTTTCTTTTAAGTCGGTGATAATCAGGAAGTCATAGGTCTGCGCTGAGATCATGTGGGCAGAGATATACATATCGCCGAGTTCGACCATTTCAATGATCCGCTGGTTGTCGCGCAGCAGCGAGTCGAGGTAGTCTGCCGACTCCGTGATGTCTCCAAAAAACGCATTTCCCTTCAGGTATTTCCACACATCACTTTCGCTGAGGCTCTGCCAGTCTTTGATGGGCTGGTCGGACTCGATCAGATAGACAAAATCCGTGGGAATGAGGCTGAGCAGCTTCCGGTTTTGTTTGCCGAAATCCAGGAAAAAATACCCGGCCAGGGCCGCAGCGCCCAGCAGGAGCAGGAGTAACAGGATGCGGAAGACGGCTTTCATAGGAAGGAGAAATAGGGGTTGTGAGGGAAATAAGGGTTATGAGGGAGTTGGGACAGGGGAGATATGTAATTTACGGCCTTTTTCAAGGTCAAACACCGGGGAGCGGAGCCATCCCCAGCGGTTGAGGCGGTAGAGCAGAGATACCCGCAGCACACCCAGGCCATAGGTAACGCTGCGGCGGAAATTGATGGAGGATGCCTCTTTAAAATAGCGGGTGGGGCAGGTTACCTCGCCGATAATATAGCCCGCCCAGGCGATCTGGGCCAGCATTTCGTTGTCGAACACAAAATCGTCGTCGTTTTCCTCCAGCGGCAGCCGCTCCAGGATCTCGCGCGAGAAAGCCCGGTAGCCGGTGTGGTATTCGGCCAGCTTTTGCCCCATCAGCACATTTTGAAAAGCGGTCAGGAAGCGATTGGCGATATACTTGTACATGGGCATGCCGCCTGTGAGAGCGCCTCTGCCGAGGATCCGCGAACCCAGCATCACCGGAAAGAGACCGTTTGCAATGGGATAGACCAACGCCTCGATCAGCAGCGGAGTGTATTGATAATCAGGGTGTAACATGACCACAATATCAGCCCCCAGCCGGATCGCCTCTGTATAACAGGTTTTCTGATTGCCGCCGTAGCCCCGGTTTTTGGGGTGAACGATCACATGCGCGATGCCCAGTTCGCGGGCGCGTGCAACGGTATTGTCCGGACTCTGGTCATCTACCAGGATCACCTCGTCCACTACATCCATGGGAATCTCCCGGTACGTAGTTTCAAGCGTTTGAGCCGCATTATAGGCGGGCATCACCACCACCACTTTTTTACCTCTGACCATGCAAGGGAGTTTAGGATTGACAGTACAATATTAATATAATGCGGGTAAAAATTTGGTATGTGAAAATGTGAGACAAAAAACCAACATTTACCGTCTTATGGTATGGTAACGATGAAAAGGCACTACTGGACTCTCCTTTTGTTTGGGTACATGCTCTGTGGCACTGCGCGTGCGGGAGGCATACAGATTCAACTGGTCGGGCACCGGCAGACAGGCATGGCGCATACCGGCACGGGCCTGGCCCTCGATGGCAGTTCGGTGTTTACCAATCCGGGAGCGCTGGCGTTTGTTGCGCGGCCATCGGTGCAGTTTGGCGCCTATGTGTGGCGGCCCCGCACCCAGTTTCAGGCGCAGACCCCCGTCATTTATTTCTCGGAGATGGAGCCGCTGCTCTATTCGCCCATTTATGTATATGCCAGCCTGCGCACCCGCCTGTCGGAGCAAAAGCAGCGCTGGGCCTTCGGAATCGGGATCAACAATCCGTTTCTGGGCGGAAGCGACTGGCCCGACGACTGGAAAGGGAAGTTTATCACGCAGGAATACGGGGTAAATACGCTGTTCATCCAGCCCTCGGTCTGCCGCCAGATCAACGGAGAGCTATCGGTCGGCGTGGGGATCGTCTATGGGGTGGGCACCATGATCAGCCGCCGGGCAATACAGGCCGACGGAGTAAACGGAACAGATGCCTCGGCTCTTTTTTCGGGCGGCGGGCAGGGCCTGGGCCTGAATTCAGGCATCTACTGGCAGCCACATGAGCACCTGAGCCTCGGACTGAGCTACCGATCGCCGATGCATATCCGCATCGAAAACGGAAAAGCGACCTTTGTGGTGCCCGAATCGCTCAGCAGCCTCTATCCGGAGCAGAGCTTCAGCTCGCAGATCTACCTGCCGGGCGTGCTCAATGCCGGGCTGGGATTTAAGGCAGAAGACCGCTTTTTGCTTGCCCTCGATGTGAATATGACCCTCTGGAGCCGCATAGACTCGGTTCCCATCCGCCTCTCCAAACCCGTTTCCGGCCTTTTCGACTACCCCGAACGCAATTACATTAACACCTTTTCCTTTCGTGCCGGAGGAGAGTACATCGTAACCGAAAATCTGCTCATCCGCGGCGGGGTGTACTACGACGGCTCACCTTCGCCACAAGGCTATGTAACTCCGGAACTGCCTGATTCTGACCGGATTGGCTTAACGGTGGGCTTTAGCATGACCTTCTGGCGCGCACTCACACTCGATTGCAGCTACGTGCATGAGTTTACCGGAGAGCGCAGCAGCCTGTTTGAACCTGCTGTTTTTGGCGGAATCTATCAGAGCGTAAGCAACATGGGCGGCATCGGAATAAAATATTCTTTCAAATAGCACAACGAATGCCGCTTTGTTTGCGATATTAGATACGGAAAGAGAATCTATGAGTAGAACATTTACCCGAAAGTCTTTATACATATCGCTGTTTCTGATACCGGCATTTTTTTCGGGATGCCTGACAGAGCCTGTGCTGCAGAAAGCACAGTTGGGCGATATCCGCGCTTTCCGGTATGTGGCCCTGGGCGACGGATACACGGCTGGCATGAGCAACAGCCTTCCCGAATCGCGAAGCCCTGTGGGCTTGTATGAAGAGGCGCAGGAAGTTTCCTTTGCCCATCTGCTGGCCAATCAGCTGAGCATGGCAGTACCCGTGGATTTTGTTACACATCCTGCAACAGGCTCAGGCTCAGGCTTCCGGAAAGTGGTGAAGCTTATGCCGCCGCTCTGCGATTTTCTGGCACCGGAACCCCTCTTTGCTCATTTTGAAGCAACTGCGGGCTGGGGCCATCCTCCGGAGTCGGGTGTTTTTGTGAATAACCGGGGTGTCCCTCACCTGCGGGTAAGCCAGTTGCTGAACCCATCTTCTCTGACCGGAAATATCTTTTTCAAACGGCTGAATTCCGGCGGCTGCACGGACTATGTGTGTCTGTCTTCGGAAGGCAAGCCCGATTTTTTTACCCTCTGGCTGGGGGTACATGACGTGCTGGATTATGCCATGAGCGGCGCCACCCGTACGGAGTTTGCGCCTACCCCTGTGGAGGATTTTGGCCGGGCCTATGCCTATTTGCTCGACAGCCTGTTTGCAGCGGGAGATCCCAGCCTGAAAGGGGTCGTGGGAAACATCCCGGACATCACCTACTTCCCTTATTTTGAGGCGATTAACCCCCAGTTTGTAGCCATCGAAAACTGTCTCGCTGCCCGGCAGGACGTGTATATCAAAACCCACGACGGGACGACCCGCGTAGCTACCCTGCTCGACCGCCTGCTGCTGCCTGCCAAAGATGCCATCGGCACAGCGAACGGTATGCCAGGCTCCCTGGGCCTCCATCCGCAGAATCCGCTGCCGGACCAGTGGGTGCTCGATAAGGAGGAAGTGCTTGAAATACAGGAGATTATCAGTGGATATAATGCGGCGATCGATTCGGTGGTGGGGCTGAAAAATGCAGGCTTTTTGTTTCCTGCGATTGCGCAGGTGGATCTGTACCATGAGTTTTCTGCCTTAGATAGGGGCCTTACCGTAGATGGATTGCGCCTTTCAGGGGAATATATGGAAGGGGGTGTTTTTTCGACTGAGGGCATTTACCTCACGCCCCGTGGCAATGCCTGGCTGGCCAATCTCTGGATCGATGCAATTAATGAATTTGTGTCATATCGTGCACATCTTTCCCCGATCAATCTGTCGGACTATCCGGGGGTAGTGTTTCCCTGAGGCTGCTGCGGAAGGCCAGACGGAGGTTGGAGGTGAATTTTTGCCAGCGCACACGGCCCATCGCCGATTTCCGGGCCAGCCGTTTAAAGGTCTGTTCATTCACTTCTTCCCAGTCCTGCGCGCTCAGAGAGGGAATCGGTAATCCATTCAGGGTCAAGGGTTTAAATGCCTCTTCGCTGTGTGCTTGTGAGAAGCGGTTCCAGGGGCAGACTTCCTGGCAAATGTCGCAGCCATAGGCCCAGCCTTCGAGCGCTCCGTGAAAATCCGCCGGAGTCTCTTCTTTCAGCTCGATGCTGAGGTAGGAGATACATTTCGAAGCGTCAATCTGATAAGGACTTAGCGCTTCCGTGGGGCAGGCGTCTATGCAGCGGGTGCAGGTGCCGCAGTAGTCGCGCACAGGCCCGTCGTATTCCAGCTCCAGGTCGAGGATAATTTCACCGATAAAAAAATAGGAGCCTTTTTTCGGGCTGATCAGATTGGTGTGTTTGCCGATCCATCCCAGCCCGGATTTTCGTGCCCAGGCCTTGTCCATCACCGGGGCGGAGTCCACAAACACCCGGCCATTGAGCGGGCTACCCGTTTCTGCGCAGATAAACGTAAACAGCTCGTAGAGTTTGGTTTTCAGCACCTTGTGGTAGTCTTCGCCCCAGGCGTAGCGCGATATTTTGGGGGCACCGGGAGGCTGTGTGGTGGCGTCGGGAAAATAATTGTGAATGACAGAAATCACCGATTTTGCCCCTTCGACGAGCAGGCGCGGATCAAGGCGTTTGTCGAAATGGCGCTCCATGTAGTCCATTTTCCCCTGCCGCCCTTCAGAGAGCCATTGTTCGAGGTGCTTCGCTTCGGTTTCCAGAAATTCGGCCCGCGAAATCCCTACCAGGTCGAAGCCCAGGCGCTGGCCCTCTTGTTTGATGCGGCGGGATATTTCCTGACGGTCCACAGGTGCAAGTTAGGGTGGGGGGATGGCAAATAAAAAAGGCCGCCCCCTTTGGACGACTTTTTTGGATGATTCCGGATGCCTGAACCCGGCAGCGGAATTATTTTTTCAGCGCGTCGCGGATTTCGGTGAGCAGTTTCACCTCTTCGCTCGGGCCTGCAGGGGCCGCAGGAGCTTCTACTTCTTTCTTTTTGGTGCTGTTATAGGCTTTTACCACCATAAAGATCACAAATGCTACAATCAGAAAATCAATGATCGCCTGGAGAAAAGCGCCATACCCGATGGCTACTTCCGGTTTGGCAGCCACAGCGATGGCGCCCGCAGCGTCTTTTACTTCCGCCGTAGCGGCAGCAAGCACAATTTTCAGGTCGCTGAAATTTACGCCACCGAGCAAATAGCCGATGGGAGGCATCAGAACCTTGTCCACCAGAGCAGAGACAATCTTGCCGAAGGCTGCGCCGATGATCACACCGATGGCCAGGTCCAGCACATTGCCCTGAACGATAAATGCTTTAAATTCTTTCAGCATGGGTTTGGTAAGTTGAGGTAATTTTGGCAAGTATAATGTAACGCACAATGATAAATCCATTGCCTCAAAAAAACAAATAAGTTGTAAATATTACATCTTGTTAAAAAATTTATGATGGCTGAATGGAATATTTTTTATGTAATTTTATTGTCGGAACTGCTTACAAGTCAGCATTTTATGTTTGCACATCGAGTTTTGCTTTTACTTTTTTTCTGCTCATTGTCTTTGCGGCCTTCTGCTGCGCAGTTGGCGCCCGGAGATTCTTTTCCGCCCACGCGCGAAGGCGTGGAGGCCATGCTTGCCTACGTGCTGAAGGCAGACCATAAAGAGCGGATTGCCCTTACAGAACAGCTCAAGCCTACCGAAGAGGACTGTATGACCCTTTTTTCTGCTGTTCTGGGTGAAAAAGTCTATCGCTACCAGAAGAAACTGGACCGCCAGGCGCGGATCATTGTGCGCCCCCTGCTGAGCGAGCAGACCGACATATTGCTCTGGAGCGCCACCGTGGAGGAACTCCGGACCATGACAGGCGATGCCAGGTGTTTTCCGGGAGGCTACCACGAAATCGCAGAAGATATGGCTGCCGGATATACCCTCTACCGCTTTAAGTTTGTGCAGCCGGGCCGCAGCCTGGGCAGTGCCTACGACATGCTGGTGTTTGTGAACGGGCACTGGCGGCTGATTCACCGCCCCTGGGCTGTGTTATTCTGACAGCTTTTTTTATTTTTTGCCGTATAAGAACGGTGACTGCAATATTTTCCGGCGGTTATCGTCTATTCCGGCGTATGAGTGACAGCCTTAATTTACCCCTGGATCCGGCAGCCGCCCGCGCTGTAGCCATCCGCGAAACCTTTCGCGGACAGCGCAGGCAGCTGCTGGATTTTATCCGGCGACGGATTCCCGACCGCGAAGACCCTGAAGACCTGCTTCAGGATGTGTTTGTGCAGCTGGTCAACAGCTACGATGCCATCGAATCACTCGAAAAACTCTCTTCGTGGCTCTTTACAGTTGCGCGCAACAAAATCACTGACCTCTACCGCAAGAAGAGGCCCCAGCGATTTTCAGACCTCAGCAGCGAAGACAGCGATGCGCCGCTGCACTTTACCGAAGTGCTCGACGATCTCGCCGCCCGCCCCGACGTGATGTACCGCAGCAGCGCCATTCTCGACGCCCTCGAACTGGCCCTCGCTGAACTGCCCGAAAAACAGCGGCAGGTGTTTGTGATGCACGAGTTTGAAAACAAGAGTTTTCAGGAAATTGCGGCTTTCACCGGAGACCCCATCAATACGCTGCTTTCCCGCAAGCGTTACGCGGTGATTCATTTGCGCGAAAAACTGAAAAACCTCTACGACGAACTCTGACTCCTTTTTTCTCCTTCTTATTTTTTACAATTCTCATCACCTCATCTTCAGGATATGTGTGGTAACAAAGGAAAATATATGCATTTCTGGATTGGACGTGGCATTTTTGGCTGGGTCATTACTTCAGCCGTTTTAATGTGGCTCTGGAATACATTGGTGCCCGAACTCTTTAATGGTCCTTTTATCGGATTTTTTCAGGCAATGGGCCTTTTGCTGCTGGGCCGCCTGATCTCTGGCCGTAAACGCATGCACGCCTACCGCCATCATCATGGCAAGCATGGCGAAACCCATACCTGGACCTCAGAGTCCTGCCGCAGCGACTGGCGCGAGAAGTTTGAAGCCAAAATGAAAGAAAAAATGGCCGAACCCGAAGCGCAGGCACCTGCTCCGGACCCTAAAACGGCTGCCCAGGACGTAGAAAAGGATCAGTTTAAGAAGGGATTCCAGAAAGGCCCCTGGGATGTGAATATCGTGGACGTCGAAGACGAAGACAAAACGGACGACACTCCCGATAGCCCCGACAAAAAAGCCTGACCCTGCCCTCAGGGCGTGAGAATCAGCTCCACCCTCCGGTTTTTTGACTTACCTTCTTCGCTTTGGTTGCTGGATTTGGGCAAATGCTCTCCATAGCTCACCGAAAACATCCGCGAAGAAGCTACTCCTCTCTCTCCCAGAAACTTCATAACGGCAATGGCGCGGTTTTGCCCCAGCATCATGTTGTGGGTAGGGTCGCCCTCATTGTCCGTATGGCCCTGAATGTAGAGCCGGAGCGCAGGATTTTCCCGCAGATAGATGGCCAGTTCTTCCAACATCAGACCATATGGCAGCTTAATAATGGCCTGATCGCTGTCAAACTCCACCGGACCGAATTCCCTCAGGCTTGCTCCCGGCGCCTCTGTCTTGACACTCACAGGCGGGCAGCCATTGGTTTCAGCAACTCCCGCTACATAGGGGCAGGCATCTTCGTGGTTGGGAATGCCGTCGCCGTCTATGTCGGGCAGCGAAGAGGGGCAGCCCTGATTCGGTCCGGCAAGCATCGGGCAGGGGTCTTCAAAGTCTGAAAAGCCGTCGCCGTCCATATCGGGGCACCCGAACAGCGTAGCCAGGCCGGGAATCGTCGGACAAACGTCAATCTTATCAGGTGTGCCGTCTCCATCGGCATCAATGTCGGAGCTGGGGCAACCCCGCTGTTCTTTGAGGCCCGGATGCTGGGGACAGCGGTCGAGGTTGTCGGGCAGGCCGTCGCCGTCGGTATCGGGGCAACCCCGGAACGCCGCCAGCCCTGGAATGTCGGGGCAAAGGTCAAATTCGTTGAGGATATTGTCGCCGTCGCGGTCGAGCAGGGGACAACCCTCGTTGCTCGCTGGTCCAAAAAGGGTGGGACATGCGTCATTGGGGTCGGTAATGCCATCGAGGTCGCTGTCGGGGCAGCCTCCCAGGGCCTTGCTCCCCGGAATGTCAGGGCATTTATCCCGATTGCCCATGATGCCGTCCTTGTCGGGGTCGCGGTCCAGCACTTCGCTGCGCTGGGGCAGGTTGGGCAGCGGTGTCCGCTTCTGCACCGGCTGGTAGCTGAGGGTAATTTCATAGGAGCCTTTGCCCCGGTTGTAGGTCGCCAGCCCGGACGTGCTGATGTCGTATGCGAGCCCGATAAACATCTGGTTAAAGCGTACCCCCAACGAAGGGATCAATGCATCGCCGATGCGCAGATTGAGTGCCGCGTGCAGAAATACTTCCGGATCTGCCTGATATTCAATGCGTAAGCCTGCGTTCCGTTCTTTCGCTGCTCCCTGATTCATCCACAGGAAACCAGGGTGAAGGGTCGTGCGGCTGCCATTAAGAAAGGAGGCTTCGGCACCCAGGATCCATTTGGCAGGCATGCGCACAGAACCGTCGGGAGGATTGGTCTGAAAGGAAAAGGCAGGGCGGTTGAGGTGGCTGATGGCGGCATCAAAACGCAGTTGCTGAAACTGCGAGAGCCTTGCCGGGCGCAGCGTATAGGCAAATCCCGCACCGACATCGCCGACCATGATCCGCGTTACCGGAAATACCTCCTGCGTGGGCTGGTCAGGATCATAGCCCGCAAGTTTGGGGTCGTACTGGCTGTCAAATGAAAACCGCGCAGGGTCAAATTGCTTCTGGATAAATCCTCCCTGCAAGCCCGCCGAAAGGCTGTGGCTGCCAAAGCGCTTGTGATAGGCCACGCTGGCCATGACATGCGTATGCGTGAGGCCGCTTTCTCCTGCCTGGCTGCTTAGCACGAAAGCGCCCAGGCCCAGGCTCTGCGACGAAAAATCTGCGGTAGCCAGACGGGTGCGGTAAGGTGTGCCGAGGCTGAGCCACTGGTTGCGAAAGGCGCCCGCAGCCCGGAATCCTCCCTCAAAAAGCCCTGTTTCCGCCGGATTAAGATATACGGGAGTCTCACGGTAGAGCGAAATGTGCGGATCCTGCGCATAGAGGCTTGCTGCCATGAGCATCGGGAGCAGCCATATAAGTGAGGTAGCAGCTCTTTTCATCTCAGCAGGGTGCTTGTGGTGGTGAAAACCTGGGTTTTGCCGTCGCTAAATACCGCACGGGCGATGCATACATAGGTGTCAGGCTCCAGCGCTTTGCCCCGGTAGGTGCCATCCCATCCGGTCTGCATGTCTCTGCTGATAAACATCCGTTCGCCCCATTCATTGTAAATCTGAAATTCCAGCTCCCGGATACCCGAACCCCGCACATAAAGCACATCATTGACCCCGTCGCCATTGGGAGTAAAAGCCGTGGGGATAAACAAATGGTCTTTGTATTCATTCGCAACGGTATCTTCAGGCAGGGTATCGTTTGGCAAAGGATCGGGCAGGCTCACCTGAATCAGGTCTTTGCGGGTAACAGTATCGCGGCAGGCATCGGAGTAGGCAACAAAAAGAGAGACGCTGTACGTTCCTTCTTCCTGATAAATATGAACCGGATTGGCCAGGGTTGACTGGTTATTTGTCCCTGAAGCCGGATCGCCAAAGTCCCAGAGGAGTCCTGGCGGCGGCGAAGGCAGGTTAAGCGCGGTGAAAAGTTCCTGCCAGGTGGTGTCCGGAAGCAGGCTGCCCGTATGGCCAAAGGTAATCTCCGGGGTATTGATTACAGTAACGTTAAATTCAGGGGAGGGCACAGCCACGCCATTGAGCAGGGTGCCCACAGCCTTGATCCGGTAGCTGCCCGGCTGGTCGAAGAGGTAGCTGAATTCAGCTGAGATTCCGGTTTGGGCCAGGATATTATTGACATAAAAATCATATGAGGCATAGGTAGCGGGTGCGGCCTGAAAGCTGGCAGCCTGATCGAGGCAGAGGGTATCATTGCTGCTGAGGCCGTTTCCCAGCACAAAGAGGGTATTGGAGGGAGTGATTTTGCGGATGCTATTGTTATACGCGTCGGCAATAAACAGTGCCCCGCCCCCATCTATCGCGATGCCCGTGGCACCATTAAAACTGGCTTCTATCGCCGGACCGTCCTGTCCACCGCTGATGCCCGGCTGACCTGCATAGGTGCTGACACTGCCATCTGTGCTGATGCGGCGCACGGCAAAGTTGGAGCCATCCATCACATACAGCACACCCGAAGCGTCTATGGCGATGTCCCAGGGATAATAAAAAGAGGCCAGTTCTGCCGGACCGTCACTGTTTCCGCTCAGGCCCGTTCCGGCGACGGTGGTCACGGTACCATTGGGTGTTACTTTGCGGATCAGGTGATTCCATTCGTCGGCCACATACACATTTCCCAACAGGTCCACCTCTATGCCATAGGGTCGGTAAAACTTTGCGCCAGAGCCTGTTCCGTCGTTGCTTCCGGTAACGAATGCCTGTCCGGCGAGGCGGCTTACTACGCCCTGGGGCGTGATTTTGCGGAGGGTATGCCCCAGGTGGTCGCAGGCATACAGGATCCCGGCGGCATCTATGGCGATTCCGGTCGGATTGGCAAAGCGCGCCTGGAGCGCAGGCCCGTCGAGTACGCCATAGGCACCGGTGCCCGCGAGGGTGCTTACGGTACCATCTGCTTCAATTTTCCGGATGAGGTTGTTGCGGGTATCGGCTACATACACAATGCCGTCGCTGCTGGCGGCTACGCCCCAGGGTTCGTAAAATGTGGCAATGCTGCCGGGGCCGTCCGTGCGGCCGCTCTCTCCCGTGCCTGCCAGGGTAGTAACCTCGCCCTCAGGGGTGATTTTGCGGATTTTATGGTTCCAGCGGTCCGCCACATACACGTTTCCGGCAGCGTCGGTGGCGATTCCGTGCGGATTATTAAACAATGCCAATGTCAGCGCCGCCCCGTCTCTGTCTCCGGGAAGGCCCGTCTGGCCTGCATAGGTAGAAACTACCTGTGCCCGCAGGCCGGCAAACAGCGCCAGCATAGAGAAAAGGCAGAAAAACCGTTTCATGGGTGACTTATCAGGGCCTCGTATTTAGCAACAATGGTTTGCCATGTATAGCGGCGGGTGGCGATTTCGGTCATCTGTTCCCGGATCTGCTGCAACTGCTGGTCGCTGAGTTGCTGCAACAGATCATGGAGCGAGTTCACATCTGTAAAGTAGAGGGCTTGATCTTCGGTGGTGGCGCGGTTGTACAGCACGTCGAAGGCAATGATGGGCAGCCGCAGGCTCATGGCTTCGACCAGAGAAGGGTTGGTGCCGCCGGCCATGTGTCCGTGCACATAGACATAGGCCCCTGAGCGGATCATGTTGAGCGTGCGCGGCTCATAGATCGGGTCCAGCAAATGCAGGTGGGAATAGTTGCTGTACTTCGCTTTCAATGCGGAGCCATATTCGCTGTTGTTCCAGTTGCCGATCATGACAAGTGGTAGCTTCTGCTGTGTGGCAAAGGCTTCGAGCACCATTCCGATGTTGTTTTCAGGCTCGATGCGGCATACTTTAAATGCGTAGGGCGCAGAGAGGAAGGGATATGCTTCCCGGTCGCTGTCATTAGCCGCTACAGGCAGGGCATGGTCGCCGCCATACTCGATCAGGCGCGAAGATTTGCCATAGGCTTCGAGCACATGCGCCTGGATGCCCTGGTTGTCTGCAATGATCTCATGGGCGGAAAATACAGCGATTCTTTCGGCGGCTTTGAGATAGGCTTTGGCAAAACGACCCCATTTGTCGCGCTTCCACTCCAGTCCGTCAATATTGACAATCAATCGTTTACGCGTAAATAGCCGGATCAGCGGCAGCACAGGCGCGCCGGAAACGCCGAGGACAACAAGCACCTTACACGTAAAAAGCGCGTGGAGCAGCGAGAGCAGATCATAGGGAATGCTGGAAATGCCATTCGCATCGAAAGGAATATACACCAGCTTCACGCCCTCCCAGACTGCCTGGCGGGTCTGGGGCGGATAGGCTTTGCTGCTGCAATAGACCTGTACCGGATGCCGGGGGACAAGGCCCTTGCTGAGATGGTGCGCAAGGGTCTCGAAGCCTCCGTATTTTCCCGGAACTCCCACCGAGCCGATGATGCCCACTTGCCTTTTCATGAGTATAGGTAAATATTTTTTATTCACGAAATTTCCTTTTCAAAATTAATATTATTATCCGGAATAAATGCTCGGTTTTCGGC
>RDXT01000362.1 GCA_004292985.1 Bacteroidota bacterium | reverse complement strand
ACTAAGGCATAATGTGGATAATGATGTTGCTTCCGGGCTATAGGATGAACCCACTTTGAGCCTGATGGCCCTGATTTCAGGACATTGATCAAACTTCCAGCCTTCCTGAATGAGTCCCAGGGTTTGTTCAATGTGATTGATGATCGTCATTTTAGGGGTTTTTACCTGGTTATCTGCTCTTTTATTCTTCTTTTATAAATTCTGAGATTAAAAAAATATTATAAAGTGTATTATTGAATTTGTGTTCATTGAAATGGAGGCAATAAAGCGTAGCAACATCCCCTTTTGTCATTTCTGCATGTAAATCATCCTCAAGTTGTATCTGAATCGGCATCCATATTTTCTGCCCATCAACTTCAAACAACACTTCCTTATCCAATAATTTATTGAGATTTGCTACATCGCCAATTTGCATGGAATACACATTCATCATAGACTGTCTGATGGCAGAATCTAATTTTCTGATCTCTCCAAGATAGATTGCTTTAAAACGATATTTCCCAGTGCTATAGTAGTAGGGCGGTATCGTTTTGTCTTTTTCTATACTGTCAGCATAATGCTTTTCATAGTTCAGCAATTCAACTAAGTTGATTTCTGAATAATTTTTATCCCATGTGCTGTAGCCGCTTTGGGAAAATGAACTGTTATAAAAAAACAGCCCAAGTAATACAATTAACAAGTTCCTTTTCATAAACGGTAATTACATTTTAAAAGTTTTCTTAAACGTTTTGGTCAAATAGCAGCCACCACCTGGACAGACAGAGGCTTACACTCGGCAGTGAGGAGGCGGCATGGATAGCGCATAGCACCAAAATAGAAAAAAGAAGCCTGAGTCACAAAGATGCTTGTTTTCGCTTACGTGATACGGTTTCGCTTATGTGATAAGCGGCTACGGTTCGATGCAAAACAAAGTGGGGAGCCTTGCGGCTCCCCATCATTCGGGCAGAAAGCGTATAAGCCGGATTCTGTACCCCGGCAAGCCGGGGCCTCCATCATTTATCTGGGACTGCAGTCACCCACAGCCTCTAGCGGCCTACCCTCCGGCATCAGGCGGGCAGCCCTCAAACGCCGGTATATTTGGCCTTTCAGCTCCTGAGGTTTACCTGGCTTCTGATGTCGCCACCAGAACCGGTGGGCTCTTACCCCACCCTTTCACCCTTACCCCGGCAAGCCGGGGCGGTCTGCTCTCTGTTGCACTTGCTGTCTCCCTTTCGGGATCCTACCTGTTAGGTAGCAGGATGCCCTGTGCTGTCCGGACTTTCCTCTCTTGCTTGCACAAGAGCGATGGAGCGGCTTTCTGCCTTTTCTTTATACGATATCAGGTTGCTGCGGGTGTCAAACGTAGGGATTTTTTTGTCAAGATCATAGGTCAGGCCAGCGTAGAGGAGGCTCCCTGCTTTTGCAGATACGCAATGTACGATTGCCGCAGGGCCTGATGGTCAGCCTCCTGCAACTCCGGATCGCGCTCCGACAGCAAAAACGCCGCCTCCCGCGCGAGGCGCAGCACTGGCTGGTCCTCGACGATATTGCCCAACTGGAATTCCGGCAATCCGCTCTGGCGCGTGCCCAGAAAATCGCCGGGGCCGCGCAATTCGAGGTCTATTTCGGCAATGCGGAAGCCGTCCTGGGTTTCGCGCATGGCGCTGAGCCGTTTTTTGCCATCAAGCGACAATTTTGCCCCGGCCATCAGCACACAATACGACTGATCGGCCCCCCGGCCCACCCTGCCCCGCAACTGGTGGAGCTGCGAAAGACCAAAACGCTCCGCATTTTCAATCATCATCACGGAGGCATTGGGCACATCTACCCCCACCTCGATCACAGTGGTCGAAACGAGAATATGGGTCTCCCTGCGGATAAACTGCTGCATTTCGATCTCTTTGTTTTCGGGTTTCATTCTGCCATGTACCAGTCCGGTGCGGAAACCCTGAAACGCCTTTTGCAGCACCTCGTGCCCCTGCTCTGCGGCCAGCAGGTCGCTTTTTTCCGACTCTTCGACCAGCGGATAAACGACATATGCCTGGCGGCCCATCTCCAGCTCGCGGCGGATCATCCCGAATACTTCGAGCCGCTTTGCCTCGCCTGCGACCACCGTCTGGATCGGCTTGCGGCCCGGGGGCAGTTCGTCTATCACAGACACATCCACATCGCCATAGACCGTCATGGCCAGCGTGCGGGGGATGGGCGTAGCGGTCATGGACATGTTGTGCGGCAGCGGGTTAGCCTTTTGCCAGAGCCGCGCCCTTTGCATCACGCCAAATTTATGCTGCTCATCCACCACCACCAATCCCAGGCGCTTAAAGACGACCGGATCCTCGATCAGGGCATGTGTTCCCACAGCAAAGGCGGCTTCTCCGCTGGCCAGCATCTCCAGAATGGCTGTTCGTTCTTTTTTCCGCTGACTTCCGACCAGCAAAACGGTTTTCAGGCCCACCTTCGCGGCCATAGCGGATATTTTTTTGTAGTGCTGCTCCGCCAAAATAGCCGTTGGGGTCATAATGGTCGCCTGAAATCCATTGTCAACGGCCAGAAGCATGGACATAAAGGCCACCATCGTCTTTCCGCTCCCCACATCTCCCTGCACGAGGCGGTTCATCTGCACGGGTTGCGCGAGGTCTTTGCGAATTTCCTTGAGTACCCTTTTTTGCGCGCCCGTGAGTTCGAAGGGCATGTGCTCTTTAAAAAAGGTATTAAAATAGTCGCCCACGACCGGGAAAGGCATGCTGCGGTTTTGTCCTTTGGCGAGCCGCCGCCGCAGGGCCAGCATAAGCTGGAAGAAAAAAAACTCTTCAAACTTCAGGCGGTCCAGGGCTGCTTTGAGGGTATCGAAATTACGGGGAAAATGGATATTGATGAGCGCTTCCTTCCTGCCCATGAGGTTGTACTGTTTGAGCAGGGATAAAGGCAGGGTTTCTTCGATCTGGTCGCGGGTTTCTTCGAGCAACTGGTGCATCAGGCCGCGAAATCCCCGTGCATCGAGGCCCAGGCGGTTTAATTTTTCGGTCGAAGGGTAAAAAGGAACGATCTGGAGGGTATTGCGCACGCCGTCTTCGCTCTCTAAGCGGTCTATTTCGGGGTGTGCGATCTGTAAGCGGCCATTATACAGCAGGGGTGTGCCGTACAAAGCGACCTCTTCTCCTGTTTTCAGGGACTTTTGCAGCCATTTGACCCCTTCAAACCAGGTGAGTTCGATAAATCCGCTGCCATCGGTGAAGGAAGCGTTGAGGATGCTGCGGCCACTGCGGGTGGCGGAGGTATGTATGGAGGTGATTTTCCCGATCAGGTTGACGGGTTTTCCTTCTTCGCGGAGGTCTTTGATGCGGCTCACGCGGCTGCGGTCGGCATATTTCCGGGGAAAATACTGGAGCAGGTCGCCATAGGTAGCAATGCGACAGTCGCTGCGCAGGGCATCAGCCCGCACCGGGCCTACCTTGCGCAAATACATCACGTCCTTGTTCCAGATAGGGTGCATCTATGCTGCCGGTTCCTTGTGAATGGGCCTTGCCGGCACTCCCGCGTAGGTGACACCTGCCTGAAGGGAACGCGTAGCAACAGCCCCGGCACCCAATTTACAGTTTTTCCCGGCAGAAATACCAGGAAGCAGCACCGCACCGGTTCCTATTTCGCAGCCGCTCTCTATCTCTACGCCTCCGCTGATGTGTACGCCCGGGGCAACGGTGCAAAAGTCTTCGATCCGGCAATCGTGGCCTACGGTGCAGTGCAGGTTCAGGATCACATGCCTGCCTATGTGGATGTCGGTGGTAAGGGTGCTGCCTGCGCAGAGAACGGAGCCCGCGCCGATGCTGATGTATTCTGAATGGCGTACAGAGGGGTGAATGCAGGTAATGGCCTGAAAACCAGCCGATTCCCACACCTGCGCAATGCGCGCGCGCAGGCTGCTGCTGCCGATGGCAATGACAAATCCGGTGCTCCGGGGGTCGAGTTGCCGGAGCAGGTGGCTGTCGCTTCCCAGCACGGGCAGTCCCTGGATTTCAGGGGTCGAAGGCTGGCTGTCGGCAAAACCCAGCGGTTCCGGAAAGTCCGGATGGGCCTGCCGGAGGTCCCGAATCAGCCACAAGACTTCTTTTCCAAAGCCTCCCGCGCCAATTATGATCAATTTGTTAAGACTTGTATCCAAGTTGCTTTGTTTATACACTTCAGTTCTGTTAAATTTCACCGCATCAAATACCTCCTGCTATGCTCTGGTCCAGGCTTACCCGCTTTTCCACTCCCTATCTTCTCGGTATGCTCTCCCTTTTTGCTATAAGTGCTGCTTCCTGCACAGGGGATAAGCTTTCCGGGAAAGGTCTGCTCGAAGAAACCGCCGATCCTACACAGATTCCCATTGAAAAAGTGGCCATTTGCGTATGGGACGAGGCGGGCCTCCGCGCAGAGACGCACTCCAAACGTAATACCCTCAAGGGAAAATCCAACTATCTGGCGACCATTTACTATGGTGAAAAAGTAGAAATTGTGGATCCGCAGGCCGAAGCTGTCGTTTCTGAGAACCGCTCATGGATCAAAGTGCGGCTAAAAGATGGCCAGGAAGGATGGGTGAATGAATATCTTTTCGAAAAAAATGCGCGCCTGGGTGTGATGACCGGCCCTGCCGAGATGTATCGCCGCCCCGACCTGATGACTCTCCGCGATGAAAAAGTCGAAGCGGGCGATATTGTGGTTGTGATGGAAAACCAGACCGACTGGGTGCATGTGTCAGGCCGCGAAAAACGGAAAAAAGGCTGGCTCCGGCTCGAAGGAAATCTCAGCCTGAACATGAAGGATGTAAAAGCGGCCCTGCTGATGTATAAAAGCAAGCAGGAGCGCGACCCGGCTAAAAGAATCGAAAAGCTGACCCACATTCTCGAAGATAAAGAGCTGACCGGCAATGCGTTGCAACCTGCGATCGAGTCTGCCATAGAAAAAATCCGCCAGGAAGCGCCCGGCTCCGTTTTACCCTCCGAAAAACTCTTCGTTACGCATCCGCAGATCAATTTTTATTCGCAACCCATTGATGAGCAAGGCTATATCAAACGACAGCTCAAACAGGGCGAGGTCTGCGAGGTGATCAGCAAAGGGGAGCGCACCACCATCGGCGAGATGTATGACTATTGGTATAAGGTACGCAGCGGCACCGACGAGGGCTGGGTATATGGGTACTTTACTTCGATGCGCTCGCTGGATTGAGGGAGATAGTGGATTTCACGCGGGGAGTTGGATTTCACGCAGAGGC
>RDXT01000361.1 GCA_004292985.1 Bacteroidota bacterium | reverse complement strand
CTGGCAGATGAGGGTTTTGATGCCCTGATTACCCATGAGACCCCATTTATCCAGCTACCCGAGTTTTTTTCAGAGCTACGACAAGGAAAAACCCAGGGCCTGGGACAGTTGGTAAGGTACTGAACCGTTCGTTTTTTATATCTTTACTCCTGAACCCTGTTCCCTGACCCCTGTACCCTGATTATGCTTCCTTTTCGCATCGGATACGGCTATGACACCCACCGCCTCGTCGAAGGGCGGAGACTGGTGATCGGCGGCGTGGAGATTCCCCACGAAAAAGGCCTTCTGGGCCACTCAGACGCCGACCTGCTGCTGCACTGCATCTGCGATGCCCTGCTGGGGGCGCTCAACCTCCGCGACATCGGGTTTCATTTTCCCGACACAGACCCTCGCTACAAAGGCGTGGACAGCCAGATATTGCTCCGTGATACCTACCAGCTCGTGCGTGCTCGGGGCTATGTGATTGGAAATATAGACAGCACAGTGATCGCCGAGCGGCCCAAACTTAATCCGCACATTCCCCGTATGCAGGAGATTATTGCCTCTATTCTCGAAACTACGCCCGAAAACATCTCGATAAAGGCCACTACGCACGAAAAAACGGATGCCGCCGGGCGGGAGGAGAGTATGGTGGCACAAGCCGTTGTACTGATCGTTTCAGAATCGTTTGGAAAATAGCCTTTCACACCCGTAACTTCCCCTTAGCAAATGTTCAAACGGGAATTTACCTGCCCCTCCTGCGGTGCGCCCCTCACACAAACTGTGCCCGGCGCCCGATCGCTTGTCTGTACCTTTTGCGGGCAGACCAGCCACATCAATGCTGACTCCCTGAAGGCATTTGGTGAAAAAAAACTGCTGATAGACTACGGCTCCGTTTTTGATGTGGGCAAAGAAGGCCGTATCGGTGAAAAATCCTTCGAAGTACTGGGATGCCTCCGTTTTGATTATGACGATGGTTTCTGGGACGAATGGTTTGTGCGTTTTTCCGATGGGGAAGAGGGCTGGATCCAGGAAGACGACGGATCCTTCGTGATGTTTATGGAGACAGACGAAGAAAAGGGCCTTTTACCCTATGAAAATGCACAGCCGGGCTTATTTGTGAATTTTTCCCTTAAATGGTCCAGCGTTTTTGTTACCTCCAGAAGCCGCGCCAGGGTCAATGGCGGCAAGGGTGAACTTCCCTTTCGCATTGTACCCGGCGAAAAAGCGGACTACGCCGAAGGAATTCATGGAGGAGATATTATCAGCGTGGAGTACCTTCCGTCTGAAACCCGCATTTTTATCGGAAGGCCTATTGTCCTGACAGACAAGGCATTAACCTTCGCTACGACATGAGCACAGGCATTCAGACACAGGAGCAGCGGGCTACCGTAAAGCAGTTTAGTTGCAAAAGCTGCGGAAACGCCCTTTCTGCCATACACCCGCGCGTGAAGCAGGTGGGCTGCCCCTATTGCGGCTCCCTCCTCGATGCCCGCTCCGAAGAGCACCAGATTCTCGAACAACTCGGCACGCCAGGCTCTCATAAACCCTTCTCCTTCATCCAACTGGGCATGAAAGCCCGTTTCGAGGGGCGCGAGTACTATGTCATCGCAAGATCGCGCTGGCGGATGAATTATTATGAATACTGGTCCGAAGACGGTGATTCGGGCTACTCCAAAGAGGTGTGGATTTATGACGAATGGCTGCTCATGGACGAGCGGCGCACCTACTTTTACCTGGTCGAAGATGACGATGGTTTCTGGCGCTCAGATGAGATTATCCCTGACTCTCCGGCAATGATGCCCGAGGACAAGCAACTGAGCTTTTTTGTGAAGCAGCCCCTCCAACGTGTGCAGGAGTTTGGCGAAGCAACGCTGATATATTTCGAAGGCGAATCCAACTACCAGGTTGCCAAAGGCGAAGAGATCGAGTTTGCCTCTTACAACGCTGGCGACACCTATCTCTACGAGATACGCAAAGATGAGGACGGGCAAATGAAGGAGGTCGAGTTTTTCCGGGAGGTTGCGATCTCGCGCCGCCGGATTCTGGAGGCCTTCGAAGCGAACGGAGCAGTAGATCAGTTAAAAGAAACCTTTGAAAAGTGGACCTTTGTCCTGCAGGCGGCGGGTGTATCCTTTCTCCTGATGGTGATTCTGGCAATCGTCGCCATGACCGGCAACGGCAGGGAAATATACCGCCAGTCGGTGTTGCTTTCGGGCATCAGCGAAGAGGCACCTGCTGTGATGGGACCGATCGCGATTTCCGAAAAAGGCCTGTATAAGCTTGTGCTTCAGGTAGATATGAGTACGGTGAACAGCGATGCCTATGTACACGCCTGGCTGATGGACAGCGACAAGCAGCCGGTCAACTCCGTAGGAGATAACTTCTATTGGGAAACAGGCTATGAAGATGGCGAATCCTGGACCGAAGCGCAGCTCGAATCCTCCAAGTTGTTCCGGGCCGAAGAAACAGGCTCGTTTTCGGCCAGCGTCTATGCCAGTGCCGACAGCGAAGGCACCGTAACCCTGATTCTCTACAAAGGCCCTATGATGTCGCGCTACTATATCATTGCAGCCGTTCTTATGGCGATAGTCGCCTTTTATGCCAATCAAAAACGATATCCTTATTAAGCCATGACATCTTCTTTTCGTTTAATAGTTGCAGCATTGTTTGGAGCGATTGTTCTGGGCGCCTATGCCGTTTCTACCGCAGGGGTAGGCGCTGGCAGCCTGAAAGATGCGCGGACAATGGCCGATTTCCGGCGCGACTGCCCCGACTATGCCCGCACCCGCAGCGGCGACTGCATGGGCACGACCTTCCGTAGCTATTACCTTATGCGCAATGCAGATGATGGCAGCTTCGGCTCCGGAAAATGAAGGAACACAACGGGTCTTTTCTCCTCCTGCTCCTGACCTTGTATGTATCGTCCCTGCGTGCTCAAGCCCCGGGGTATCTGGGCAAACATACCCCCATCCGTATTGAATGCAGCTTTTTTCCTGCATTAAGCCCCGCCATTTTTCAAAACGAACCCCTCCGCCTGAATGTGAGGAGTGCGGTAAGCGCAGAGCATGTCATCAACCGCATGATCTCGGCCGGGGGCAGCATCGGCTACTTTTCCGTTCAGAGCCCCTATTCCTACAATGGTACCTGGGGCGACATACGCAACTCCGGCCTCACCCTCGCGGGTTACCTGACCGTTTATGCTTTTCACCGGAGGGGAAACATGGCTCCGCTGGGGCCCTTTTCGCGCTGGGAGCTGATCTCCACCCGCTACCAGCTCCGGGACCTCAGCCGGCGCTTTTATCCCGATATGCGCAGCCACCTTGGCAGCCGCTCCGAGCTGATTCTGGCGCTTACCCTCGGAGAGCAGCGCATCTTTCGCGACCACCTGGTCTGGAGCTATGGCATCCAGCTGGGCTGGGTGCTCAATGCCGGAAAAATCAATGGCACTGAAGAGGAAGTCTATCTGTATGCGCTCTCTGTGCAGCGCCTGCGCGGATATTTTGCCCTCAATGCCCACTGCGCCGTCGGGATCCTGCTTTTCTGAAGCAAAAAAAATGCGGAAGTGGCCCGAAGACCCTTCCGCATCTGTCAGATAAAAGCGATCGGACTACCGGATGATCACTTTGTGTGTCATCATGCCCTCTTCGCTTCTGAATTGCAGCATATATATACCCGCAGGCAGGTCGGACACATTCCAGCGGGTTTCAAACCCCGCTCTGGCAGTCCCCTGGTAGCTCCGCAGGATCCGTCCCCGCAGGTCTGTAAGCTCTGCTGATACGGCTCCGTTGAGCGCTCCCGCTACCCGCAGCGCAATTTCCTGATCGGCAGGGTTGGGAAATACTTCGAGCGACAGGCCCGGCAAATCATTCTCTACATCTGTCGCAAATCCTACCTTGATGTGAAACACCGGAATGCCCAGCCAGCCGCCCACCTGGTTATTTACCGTAAAGCGGAAAGAGTCGGCAACGGTATAGGAAGCATCGTGGTCATATTGCAGCAGACCCGTGGTGATGTCATTCTGGGAAAATGTCTGCCCGATGGCCAGGGTAGTTCCATTCTTTTTCAGCTCGCCATGCTCCGGAAGGGAAACCAGGGTATAAGTGATGTTGAATGGATTGCTGATCTGGTCATTTACCTTCAGCAGCGTATCTGTAATAAATCGGGCGCTTCCTCTGGGCACATTCAGGGTATCATTGGTAATCAGAATGGGATTCGGATAGCCATCGACACAGACTTCGAGGTTCCAGCTATTCAGCGTACCGCCGTCAAAATTTACGTTGTCGCGGATGCGCAGGGTCCACACGCCAAATGCATTTTGCCCGTCAAAGGCAGAAAGGCTGTCCAGCGGCTGATATACACCGCCAGCGGTCGGAGGACAGGGCAGTGTGGTCTGTGTGGATTCGTCGTCAAAATTAAAGTCAAAATTTTCATCCGCAGCCGTGCAGGGATTCGCGACCAGCGTAACCTCTGTTCCCGCCGGGCTGATCAGCGTAAAGGTCAGATCGCTTACCGAGGTATGCACACCCGCAATATTGAGCACATTCACATCGGATATGGCACCGTTTACAGAAACTCCCAGCGTCGAGGTAACTGTGGCAGGATTGCCAAAAAGCGGAATGGTTACCGGCACCTGCGCATTGGTCAGGGACTGGCACACACCCGTCTGGAATGCCGAAGCAGCGGAGTAATTGCCTGGTCCACACAGATTTACAGCCTGTACCCGCCAGTAATAGGTCGTGTAGGAGGCCAGCTGCGGGTCGGCGGTGTAGGAGTTGCCCGTGATGTTATTTACCTGACTCACCAGGGTCGTAAATGCCGGAGAGCCCGAAATCTGAACAGTATAGCTGAAAGCCCCGGCCACAGGTGCCCAGGAAAGCTGAACTGCGCGCGACACACCAATGGTTCCGGCTGCGGGAGAGCTGAGCTGAGGCGCGGAGGGCAGACCATCGAGGGTCGTGAACACCAGCGCCTGCACCTGCGGTGAACCTCCGGCGCTTGGAACTGCAACCAGATTAAAGGCATAGGTGGCCAGTGGAAGCGCTCCGGACTGGCTCAGGGTCAGTGTAACGGGGCTGCCGGGCGTCACGGTATCAGGGCTGAAAACCGCAGTTACGCCTGCCGGAAGACCCAGCGCCAGAAAGGACACGTCATTGTTGAAGCCCTGTTGTGCCGAGGTGAGTATCTGGTAGCTTGCGCTGCCTCCGGGGCAGAGGAAGAGGCTGTCATTGGCGCTCAGGATCGAAAATCCGGGTACTGT
>RDXT01000360.1 GCA_004292985.1 Bacteroidota bacterium | reverse complement strand
GACAAAACCTGGAAGCCCTGGCCGGGTCTTTTCCACGAAATGCACAATGAGCCGGAAAAAGCCCAGGTACTCGATACGCTCAAAAACTGGATTCTGGCCCGCGTATAATGGCTGAATTTGTCGCAGACCGCCGCAGACTGGAGCAATGGGCCGCCGCAAATGCAGTTTTGCTGCTTGTGGTGCTGTGTATTTGTCTGATGATGAGGCAATTGTGGCCTGTGGCGCTGGCGGGGGCTGTTTCTTTTGTGGGCCTGTTTGTGAGCAACCAGGCCAACCGGGCGCCGCTCGGCTTCTGGGGCGGTCCACCCAACTGGGTTACGGGCTTGCGCACGGCCAGTATCTGCGTTCTGCTGGTCTGCCCCGTGCTGCCGCGCTATGCGGTAGGTGCGATTGCCCTTGCCTTCCTCTGCCTCGATGGCCTCGATGGGCTGCTGGCCCGCAGGCTGAATAAAAGCTCTGCTTTCGGGGCCTATTTCGACAAAGAAACCGATGCGTTTTTTGTAATGGCCGCCGGGCTGCTGATCCGCCGCGACCTGATCCCGGAGTTCTGGGTGCTGCTGCCGGGGGCGCTGCGCTATGTCTATGTAGTGACTCTGATCTTCCTCAAACCCCCGGAGCGTCCGGAGAAGCGCAGCCAGACGGGGCGTATCCTGGCAGGAATCCTGATGGGCAGTCTGTGTGTGATCTGGTTTTTGCCGGAGGCGTTTATGCGCCCTGTGATGGCCTGTGCGACGGGGGTGGTGGTGTTTTCGTTTGGTCGGAGCTGGTTAGATATGAGACACAAGACGTAAGATGCAAGATGTAAGACACGAGACACGAGATACAAGATATGAGAGGTAAGACTGAGGAAACGTAGGTTTGTGCTTTTTACCTCATTATATAAGCATCTATCTTCCCGGAGACCTGGTCAAGCGACTGAAGTGCAGGTTTTTTATACGTTTCATTTATAACCATGAGATAGGCACGCCGACCGCTGTCGAGGTGAAGTACCTGGGTAAGAATGTCATTGAAGTGTTCGGAGAGAAAGCTACTAACATATCCGCTTAACTCAGGTATTTCAGCCCACATGCCGTCCGGGCTTTTCTGGTAGAAAGTATGGGTCATGGAAAAGGTATGGCTGCGATACACGCTCAAACCATCAAGCGATTGTATATCTATGGCAGATGTTTGTTTTTCGTCGTAGGTAAAGTAGAGAATAAAAGCCTGAACAGAATCTTTGTTGCCATCAGCGAGCCATACATCAAGGGTATGGGCAGCGACCGTATCCATTACATCTGCCCGTGCTGTGAGTGAAAGCACATCAAATTCTGAGGTAAGCGGATCCGTCCAAATGGAGGCATCTACGAAAGCGGAGTCATTTACAAACGACAGCAATACCTTTTTATCCGTAGAGACCGCACAGTTTCTGCATACCAGCTCTTTGTTTTGCGTACAGCCTGAAAAAGAAAGAGATAGCAGGGCCAGGAGGGTTAAAAGGCAGGATTGTTTTGAGAGAAAGGTGTTCATAGGTTTGTGAGGATTGTACAAGAGTAAAAAAACGACTCTGAGGGCTTGTAAACTCTGTAAAAGGCTGTTCCTGTTCCCTGAAAACTGTACCCTGTTCCCTGTTCAAAGCCACTTTCTCCGCTTAAAATACATCAGGGTACCGACCGAAGATAAAATCATCAGTATGATGGCGAGTATATATCCGCCTTTCCAGTGGAGTTCGGGCATAAAGTCGAAGTTCATGCCGTAAATGCTGGCGATAAGGGTGGGGGGCATGAAGATGACGGAGGCTACGGTAAAGAGTTTGATGATCTGGTTTTGCTCCAGGTTGACGAAGCCGAGGAAGGAGTTCTGGAGGTATTCGAGGCGCTCGAAGCCAAACTCGGTGTGCTGAAGCAGGGAGTTTACGTCTTTGAGGATGATGCGCAGACGCTCCTTGTCCTCTTCCTTCATCAGGGTGCTGCGCAGCATGGAGGAAACGAGCCGCTGTTTGTCGGTGATGCTCTCGCGGATGAGGATGGTGTTTTCCTGCAACTCTGTGATATTCAGCAGGGTATCTCCGCCAAATGTTTTTTGTTTCAGGATCTGCTTGCTGATCAGGTTGGTCTGTTTGGTCAGAAACTCGACGAAGTCTGCGTCGTAGTCAATCCGGGTTTCGAGGAGGCCGAGCAGGAGCTGTGTGCCTTCGCGGATGGGGCCGAGGGTGTTGTTTTTCATCCGGCGCACCGTTTCGGCAAAGGTCTTCAGGTCGGCATCGCGGAGGGTAAACAACACACCATCGCGCAGGATAAAAGACACCTGTTTGGAGGTATAAGAATGGTTTTCATACACCAGAAAGGTATTGTTGGCCTCGATGCTGTTGCTGTCTTCGTAATAGCGCGAGCTGCTCTCGATCTCTGCCGTTTCCTGCGGGGTCTGAAACTCCACGCCAAAGGCCGATTCGACCAGTTTTTGCTCTTCTCCGGTCGGCGACTGGAGGTCCACCCACAGCACTTTGCCTGCTGCGGGGTCGTTGGGGTTCTCCGGATTTTTGATCCGGACAATTTCACCTTCTTTCATGAAAAATACCCGGAGCATAGATCAGTAGGTTAAGCGTGAGAGGCCGTGAGATACTCGACTAAGGCACGGATGGCCTTTCCTCTGTGCGAAAAACTGTGTTTGACTTCGGGGCCCATTTCGGCAAAGGTGCGGTCGTAGCCATCGGGCTGAAACACAGGGTCATAGCCGAAGCCATTGCTTCCGCGCGGCGCTTCGGTGATCTGTCCTTCGACAGTACCCTGGAAGAAGCGGAACTCTTCTCCTTCGATATAGGCGATCACAGCCTGAAAGCGGGCTCCGCGCCTGGTTTTGCCCTGCATTTCGCGCAGCAGTTTTTCTACATTGTCGGCATAGCTGCATCCGGGTCCGGCATAGCGGGCCGAGTAAACCCCCGGTGCGCCATCGAGGGCATCGGTTTCGAGGCCGCTGTCGTCGGCAAAGCAGGGCATGCCGGCGGCACTGGCGTAGGCGCGGGCTTTCAGCAGCGCATTGCCGTGAAAGCTATCTTCGGTTTCGTCCACCTCGAAATCCAGGCCCAGGTCGGCAGGGCTGAGAATCTGAAAGCGATCTCCCAGCATTTCGCGGATTTCCCCGAGTTTGTTGGGGTTATTGGTTCCGAACAGCAGGGTTTTCACAAATATCAGGATTGAAGTTGCTGAAGAAGGGATAAGGCTTTTTGCGGATGGTCGGTAAGGCTGGCCACAGAGGCCGCGAGAACGATACGTTTGCCTGCGATTTCGGTTACGGTGCCTGCCGGGAGGGGCAGGTCGTGCCAGATAATGGCCGCAGACACGGGCAAAGTAGTGAGATCCCAGGCTTTTTCACCTGACGAAATGACCCCAAATCCCACATGGGCAAGGTCTGTCTTCGCTGCGATAAGCCACTGTTTCAGGGTATCGGTTTTGCTGCGGTCCGAAAATTCTGTATCGGTGAGAATCAGGGCGATCTGCGACTGGGGTTTCATTTTCCAGTCCACAGGCGCTCCTTTCTGCAAAAAAGAAACATCAGGCGGGGCTGTTTTCTCAGCCACAGGCACTACAGGCAGCGCAGGAACCGCCACAGGCTCCGCCGCCACCTGTTCAACGGTTTCGCTATGGCCGGGCAGCACAAAAAACCGCTCGCCATACAGCCGGATGATGTCTGAGTTGGAGAAGTGCATGGAGGGGGTAGAAGGGTAATAGGGGGATAAGGGGATAGGGGAGGGGTTTTACAGGCTTTTTTCCAGTCGGGCTTCGCGCTCGCCTCTTTCGATGGCAAACTGAATCAGGCGGTCGAGCAGTTCCGGATACGAGACATCTGCTGCGGCCCAGAGTTTGGGATACATGCTGATCTGGGTAAAGCCGGGCAGGGTATTGATCTCATTAATATACACCTTTCCATCTTCGCATACAAACATATCCACCCTTGAAAGGCCTTCACAGCCCAGGGTACGGTAGGCCTGGCGTGCCACGAGCATCAGCTTGTTCAGCATTTCTTCGTCCAGGCCCAGTGCCGGTATGTCGGTGCGGGCAGCAGTGGCGCTGACGTACTTGGATTCATAATCGTAAAATCCGGTTTCTTCCATCACGACTTCGCCTACGGTGGTCGCTTCGGGGATGGCGTTGCCCATGACAGCGCATTCGACTTCGCGGCCCAGGATCATTTCTTCGATCAGAATTTTGTGGTCGTAACGAAAGGCCTCGGCGATGGCGGCATCAAACTCCGCTTTATTCTCCACCTTACGCACTCCGACCGAGGAACCCATATTTGCAGGCTTGATAAACAGGGGTGTTCCCAGCTGATTGACCACTCCGGCATAGTCAATGGCCTCTTTTTCGAAGTAATGAAAGCACAAATACGGCGCAACCAGCAGATCGGCCTCGCGCAGCAGGCGCTTGGTTACGTCTTTGTCCATGCAGGCGGCAGAGCCCAGTACATCCGGCCCCACAAAGGGCAGGCTCAGGTGCCGCAGGATGCCCTGAAGGGTACCATCTTCGCCATAGGGTCCGTGGGTAATCGGAAAAACCACCTCGATCTGGGGAAAATGCCCCTCGCCATCGAGATAGACGATCTGGTTGCGGCGCGCACCCGGGATCAGGCCCAGCTGACGGCGGCCATTGACCACCAGCAGTTCCGGATTGAGCAACTCGCTCTCGCTCAGGTGAAACCAGCGACCGGCTTTGTCAATGCCGACCAGCACCACTTGGTAGCGGCTTTTGTCTATGGCCGCATAGATGTTGCGGGCCGAGCGGATGGATACTTCGTGTTCGGGCGACTGACCGCCAAAGAGGAGGGCTACGGTAGGCATATGCACTTACTTAATGTCTCAAAACTACAATTTCCCCGCTGCTACGGACAAAAAAATGCACAATTCTGCCCGCTTTTTTTCAGCCGCCCTCTGTGATCCGGTGCTTGCTGTCGCTGGAAATATTCTCGATCGTCCAGGTAATTTTGCGGACAAAGGGAGCTTTGCGCACAGTGCAGTCTTCTTTTGTGCAGATGTTGCAGGAGAAGTCCATGCAGCCGTCGGTATGGACAAAGAGTTCCACGCTTTCGCCAAAATTTTCCCGGACTTTGGTGGCCAGGGCCTCGATTTCATCATGCGCCTGGTGCACGTTCAGGTACCAGGGTACCGTCATGTGACAGTCTAAGTGCAGGGTGCTGCCATATTTAATGATGCGCAGGTTGTGCAGGTCAATCCAGTTGCTGCGACGGGCAGCCTGGAGCTGGGTAACAAGCG
>RDXT01000804.1 GCA_004292985.1 Bacteroidota bacterium | reverse complement strand
GCTGAGCAGATCGGAGAGGCGTGCCGCATCGGGAGCGCCCTGGATCCGCCAGAGTTCATTGCCTTCGCTGTCTGTCACCAGCAGGGTAGGGTAGCTCTCCACGTCGTAGCGCTGTGCCAGTTCGCTGCCCCCCAGCTGCGGGTCCCAGGGGTCCACCCGGAAAGGGATAAAGCGCTCCCGCAACAGAGACTTGAGCGCCGGGTCGGAGAAGATCAGCTCGTCGAGACGCTCGCAGGGGTAGCAATAGGCTGTGCCAAATTTTACCAGACAGAGCTTGTCTTCAGAGAGCGCCTGTGCGAGGGCATAGTCGAAATTGCCGCTGGAAAAGGCAAGCTCCGCTGCGCTCTGTTCTGTGGAGGAGGGTCTGAACCAGGCGATAAGCGCCAGGGCGAGGGCTGCCGCTGTGGCCATGCCGTAGAGTATTCTCCGGGAAATCTGCTGCCTGGGGGAGGCGGTCTGACGTATGCGCATACATAAATGATTCCTGATCCGAACTTTTTAATCATTCAATTATATGACAAAATAGAAAATATGACATTGCCGATCACCTGTATTATGTTACATGAGCGAAGGGATGAGGGTTTGAAAAAGCATGAAAATAAATTTGTTGGATTCAAAAATATTCATAGATTGCACCGTATTTGTCCTAACTGACAACATATCTGAAATAACTTCTTATTTTTTTGAGAACCAGCTGTGCAGACCTGTTTTTCCTCACCTAAGGCATTCAGCCGCTTCCAGTCGTTGGTTCGCTTCTCCCAACTTCATTCCACTTTCATAAGTCTAATTTCTTTTTCAAATGTCCACTTTGTATGTAGGAAACCTTTCCTTCAACATGACTGAAGGCGAGTTGTCGAGCGTCTTTTCTGAGTTCGGCGCAGTTAGCTCTGTAAAAATCGTAACTGATCGTGAAACGGGTCGCTCACGCGGCTTCGCGTTTGTAGAAATGGAAGATGATGACGCAGGTCACAGCGCCATTGAAAGCCTGAATGGCGCACTGGTAAAAGGCAGAAACATTAAAGTAACCAAAGCTCAGCCCAAGCCTTCCGGCGGTGGCGGCGGAGGTGGATACAGCGGCGGCGGCGGATATAGCGGCGGCGGCGGTGGATATAGCGGCGGTGGCGGCGGCGAACGCCGTGGCGGCGGTGGTGGATTCGGCGGCGGTGATCGTCGTGGCGGTGGTGATCGCGGCGGATTCGGCGGCGGTGATCGTCGTGGCGGTGGTGATCGCGGCGGACGCTACTGATCCCTTCCCAAAAATAAAAAAGCCCCCATCGGGGGCTTTTTTTATGCGCTAACGTGTAGGCGCTTCACTCAGCTTTTCGTAAGCGAATGCCCCATCTTGAGCTTTTTGGTGAGCAGATACCGCTCATTATGCGGATTAGGGGCCACCTCGATGGCTACATTTTCCACAATTTCGAGACCATAGCCGATCAGCCCAGCCCTTTTGGTGGGGTTATTGGTCATCAGGCGCATTTTACGCACCCCGAGGTCCCGCAAAATCTGCGCACCCACCCCATAGTCCCGCTCATCCATCTTAAAACCCAGCTGAAGGTTCGCCTCTACGGTGTCTAATCCCTCTTCCTGGAGCTTATAGGCCCGCAGTTTATTCACAAGCCCAATGCCGCGGCCTTCCTGCATCATATACAGTACCACGCCCTGCCCTTCTTTTTCTACCTGCCGGAGGGCTGCTTTGAGCTGAGGGCCGCAGTCGCAGCGGCAGGAGCCAAAAATATCGCCTGTGGCGCAGGAGGAGTGCACCCGGACCAGCACAGGTTCCTGAGACGTCCAGTTTCCTTTTACCATCGCCATGTGCACCTCGCCTGTGTTGATCTGGCGGTAGGCATGGAGGGCAAAATGGCCGTATTCGGTAGGCATATCCACCGTAATTTCATGCTGGATCAGCGACTCGGCCTGGAGACGGTACTTGATCAGGTCTTCGATCGTGATCAGCTTGAGGCCGAATCGGTCGGCCAGTTGCCGCAGTTCGGGCAGGCGGGTCATTTCGCCGCTGTCATTCATAATCTCACTGATCACCGCTACGGGCTGCATGCCTGCCAGGGTCAGCAGGTCCACCGAGGCTTCTGTGTGCCCAGCCCTCCGCAACACGCCCCCTTCGCGGGCCATCAGCGGATTTACGTGGCCCGGACGGTTGAAATCGGCAGCCTGGGCCTCCGGATTGGCCAGCATACGCATCGTCAGCGCGCGGTCATGGGCGCTGGAGCCGGTACTGGTACCTTCGCGCGCATCTACCGTTACTGTAAAAGCCGTACGCATGCTCTCCGTATTTTCCCGCACCATCAGGTCCAGATCGAGGCGGCGAAGCCACTCCGCTGGCATGGGGTTGGTAATAATGCCACTGGCATAGCGGGTCATCAGGGTAATGGATTCGGCACTGACAAACTCAGCAGCCATCACAAAATCTCCTTCGTTTTCCCGGTCCTGGTCATCTACGACCACGATCATCTTCCCGGCCCGAAGCTCTTGCAGAGCCTCTTCAATACTGTCAATCTTTATTTCGCTCATCACTGCTTACATATTCATATCAAATGTACTAACCTCCGGGCGACTAATCTGTTTTTTCCTCCTGATATTGAAACAATTATATGTGTGCGTTAAACAAAAATTTATTTATATTTCGGCTGTCAATCAAAGAAAAAGCTCAACAAGAATTAATCTTTGTTTACTTTTTTCTCTAAAAATGTAAACAGAATTTCAAATTTAATGTGCTGTTGATTGATTTTGTTTATCCTTTTGAAAGTGAGTCTTAACAAAGCCATATGATAGCTTCCAGCAATAAGTTAGACAAAGACTTGTTTGACCGCGCCGCAGGCAGTCTTAAAGCGATCGCCCACCCGGTCCGTCTGGCAATGATTGATTTGTTAAGGGATGGCCGCCGCCTGAATGTGACACAGATACATATGGCCCTCGGAATAGAACAGGCGGTTACGTCCCAGCACCTGAGCATCCTGCGCGAACGTGAGATATTAGATTCGCGCCGCCAGGGTAAACATTCGTATTATTTTCTCAAACATCCCTGCATCGTGGATGTGGTTACGATTCTGTTGAAAAATTTTTAGTCCTGAAAAGCCGGTGTTAAAAAACGGGGCCTCGACTCGGGTCCCTGGCTAAACAGCAGGTCAAGTATCGTTAACCCTCCCACAAATCCGTCGAAGGCCTGCGTATATGGCAGCGCCGTAAAGCCTGTGAGCTGCTGCGCGCCCGTCGGGTCAAATGCAAAGCGATAGTCGCGCTGCACCTCTTTCAGGGCGGGCGAATATCCCGTAAAACGCAATTCCGCAGGCATCTGAAGGGTTTTCCAGCAATATTGGAGGGTCTCTTTCAAAAATTCTCCCAGATTTCCCCCCGGACTTTCATACAGTTCCTTCAAACGGTCCTCGTAGTATTCAAAATAGGGGGTGGAATGATAAGCCGATACCAGCGAGCGCCAATGGTGCCTGGGCCAGTCTTCGGCATACGAAATCTGCTTTTCACACAGCGGCAGCCTCAGTCCTCTGCGCACTACCGGGATGCTCAGCGGCAAAACGCGGTTGGAGGCCCTGATGAGCATGCGGCTGCTCAGTTGCTGCTTCTGGTAGGGCTGAAAATCGTCCACATACACCACTTCCTGCTGGCAGGCAGCCGCAAACCAGGACACCGGCGGAAAGTAGCAGAGCGGGAAAAGGGCGTTCAAGGCAATAGAAGGTTATTCGAGCCGGATGCGGGCAGTGCGTTTTCGGATCATCCGCCCCCCGCTGCGGGCTTCTGTGCGGCAAATTACGCATAATTCCTGAACCGGAACTGCAGGCAGGCTGCAATACAGCAGCAGGCTGAATTCGATATGCTGCTTCAGGTAGGCCCGGTTAAAAATCCAGGTTGCCTGCTCATCCACAAAGCCAGCGAGGAGATCGCGCTGTTTTTTGCGCCCGATGCTGAAACGGGCCAGCCCGCTGAGGCGCAGCTTGCCCAGTAGGTGCTCAAATTCGACCAGCGGCTTGTCCTGCGGCGCTTCGATCTGGAGAGGCGATCCGGGCAGCGCACTGCCTTCTGTGGGAAGAATGCCCAGAAAACGCAGGCCTTCGGTGCCGGGCGTGCAGGAAATGAACATTTGGGTGATCTTGCTGTAAAAGAGTCTGCGGCTTTTCCACGAAGTGCTGTGAGGCTCATGGTCGGGACTCACCAAAATCCGCAGACGGTAAATCCCGGCGATGCCTGTCGGCGAAAGGCCCTGCGAGTACAGCCGTTGATACTCTTCTGTACTGAGCTGCTCTTTGGTAATCACAGAGGCCTGTTGGTCCATCAGGATCCTGAATCTCCCGTCAAATGTCATAGGTATTGCGTTTTGACCGACTGTGCAATAACTATTCCGAAAAAAAACAGCCATACACCCCTTGAGGTATATGGCTGAAAGGATAGCGATTTGCTGTTTACAGACCTGGATTAGTCCTGTCCGCCTGATCTTCCGGGCGTATAGGGCGCACCATAGGTGTCGAGTTGTTTTTCCATCGCCTGAATGGTGGTAACGATGGCTTTGACCTCTTTACTGATGACCGCAAGTTCTTCCCGCGCAATGCGGATCTGGTCGCGCTGGGTCTGGGTGGGATTTCCGGTATAGGAAGAGAGGCTATAGACCACCGTTTCGATCCGGTCGGCTACCGATGTGGGCACCGGAAATTCGCGGCGGGCCAGGCTCCGGTCTCCGGTCAGGCGGCGCTCTATGCCGATCAGTTGTGTCTCGGTGCTGCGGGCATCGCTGGTCATGGCCAGGGGAGCTGAAGGCGTTACCTGAATGGCTTTTTTGATGTATTTGATCTTGGTAGCCATTTCCTCGTGCACCGACAGCACCTGGTACAGGTCGCGGCGAAGTTCAGATACTTCTTTGTAAAAGGCTGTTACCTGTGTGCGGTCGGTGGCAGGTAAGGTGGTGTTATTCAGCGGTTTAACGACAAATGAAACCGGGGCCACCAGGTCGCTTACCACGCCGTTGATGACCTTGCTTACTGAGACGGTGTAGGTGCCGGGCAGGGCAAGGTAGCCCTGGTCAGGCTCGCTGAATGGATCGTCGCTCACCTGCGGATTAAGGTTTACAGGCGTGACGGTCGGGTAGCGGAAGTTCCACACTGTGCGCTGTATGCCCGTGCCTGCGGCCGTGCGGAGGCGGTTGACCACATTTCCCGAAGCGTCTTTGACGGTGAAAACCAGGTAGGGTGCTTCTTCGTCGTCCTCGGCCCGCATTTCGTCAAAGGAAGGATATTTTACCGGCTCACCTTTTTCGATGGCCTTTTTCTCCGCTTCCTGACGGATTTCCTTGCGGGTTTTGTAGCTCTCTTTGATGTAGTAGGTAAATACAGCACCGATCGGAGGGTTGGCGGCGGTGAAGTAGGATTCTCCCTGAAATCCTTTGCCAGGTACCCCCAGGGGGCGGGATGGCAGGAACAGGAGGGCATCTTTTACCGGAAAAACGTGCGCTTCTTTGGCCAATACCTCTGTATTCAGCGTACGCAGGGGGCTGATGTCATCTAAGATGTAAAATCCGCGGCCAAAGGTGGCAATAACGAGGTCATTTTCACGCTTTTGGATCTCCATGTCGCGCACAGCGATGGTCGGAAGGCCGCCTTTGAGCTGAATCCACTTTTGTCCACCATCTATCGAGACAAAAACGCCAAACTCAGTCCCTGCAAAGAGTAGATTGGCGTTCACGGGGTCCTCTGCGAGGCAATATACGGTACCTCTTTCGGGGAGATTGCCTGTGATTGAGGTCCAGCTACGGCCCCGGTCGGTAGATTTGAGCAGGTAGGGCTTAAAGTCGCCCATCCGGTGGTTGTTGAAGGAAGCGTAGAGGGTGTTTTCGTTGTGGCTTGATGCGTAAATATGGTTCACAAAGGTACGCTCCGGCACACCGGGGAAGGACTCGGTTTTGCGCCAGTCGCTGCCTCCGTTTTCGGTGACCTGGATCAGGCCGTCGTCTGTTCCGACATAGATAACGCCTTCTTTCTGAGGCGCTTCGGCTACGGTCGTGATGTTGCCGTAGATGGTGGTGGACTGGTTTTTGGCCACGGCATCCATGCTCCATACTTTGCCCATGACAGGCAGGCTGTTGCGGTCGAGTTGCCGGGTGAGGTCGGGGCTGATGGCTTTCCAGGTATCTCCCCGGTCGTCGGAGCGGAAGAGTTTGTTGGCGGCAAAATAAATGCGGGTATTCAGGTGCGGACTCACCATCAGGGGAGCGTCCCAGTTCCATCGCAGGGGCTCTTCGCCTTTTCCGGTCTGGGGTTGAATATAGACACTTTCGCCACTTTTGCGGTCAAAGCGCACCAGCGCGCCATATTGGGCCTGGGCATAAACGATATTCGGCTCTTTGGGGTCCACCTGCGACTCAAATCCGTCGCCGCCCTGGGTTACGAACCAGTCAGCGTTTACGATGCCGGCAGCATTGGTGGTGCGGGAAGGGCCACCGAGGCTGAAATTGTCCTGTGTACCGCCATAGACATAGTAAAATGGCTCCGAGTTGTCGGTCGTTACCTTGTAAAACTGGGTAATGGACAGGTTGGGCTTGTAATTCCAGGTTTTGCCCTTGTCATAGGAGTCATAAATACCGCCGTCGCAGCCTACGAGGTAGTAGTTGGGGTAGGCGGGGTCCACCCAGATGGCGTGATTGTCCACGTGTTTGCTCTTTTCGCCCAGGGGCTTGAAGGTAGCGCCGCCGTCGTCTGTTACTTTGGCGTAGGTGTCCATCACATATACGCGGTCCACATTAACCGGGTCGCAGAAAATTTCCTGATAATAGTTGCCCGAAGTGGAGGTCCCGCTGCGTTTTTCCCAGCTTTCGCCCCGGTTTACCGAGCGGTAGAAGCCGCTGTTGTCGGTAGTCGCTTCGAGGATCAGATAGACCACATCCGGATTGACGGGAGAAATGGCCAGACCGATGCGTCCGAGGTCGCCCGAAGGCAGGCCCGACTGGGACTTGTTCCAGGTTTCACCGCCGTCGGTGCTTTTGTAGAGGGCAGACTCAGGGCCGCCGGAGATCAGGGTCCACTCGTGGCGGCGGCGCTGCCAGGCAGCAGCATACAGCACATTGGAGTTGCGGGGATCCATGATCACATCCGTTACACCCGTGTTTTCGCTGATTTCCAGCACTTTTTTCCAGGTTTTGCCACCATCGGTGGTTTTATAAAGGCCTCTGTCGCCGCCGGGAGACCAGACCGGGCCCTGGGCTGCTACGAATACCACATCGGAGTTGCGGGGATCCACGACGATTTTACCGATATGCTCGGAGTTTTTGAGGCCCACGTTTTTCCAGCTTTTGCCGCCGTCGCTGCTTTTATATACGCCATCGCCATAGGCAACGGAGCGCTGGGAGTTGTTTTCGCCTGATCCGACCCAGACTACGTTGGAGTTGCCGGGATCGAGGGTGATACAGCCGATCGAGTAGGAGCTTTGCCCTTCAAAAATGGGGTCGAAGGTAGTGCCGCCATTTACGGTTTTCCATACACCGCCGGAAGCCGCAGCCACATAGTACTCTGCGCGGTTTTTAGGATTTACGGCAAAGTCAATCACCCGGCCCGAGGTTACTGCCGGGCCAATGGAGCGGAAGCGCAATCCGGAAAGCACAGCGCTGCTCAGGGCGTCTTTTTCTTCGGTTCCGGTGCCAGCCTCCGGTTTTTTCTTATCTTCTTTGGCTTTTTCCGGCGCTTTTTGTGCCTGCAAGGCCAGCGAGGCAAACAAAACCAGACACAAAACCAGGGTTGAAAACTTCTTCATAGTCTTTTGGATAGTGGAAAAGGAATGAGGGTAATGCTCAAAAATAACAGAAACCGGAAATATAAACTTCCGGTTTCCGGGAAAGACGGCAAATACCGTAAAATTATCGGCGATCAGTGCCTGGGGCAGGTGCAGCGCTTTTTCATTTTGACCAGATGCAGGGCTGCAAAAACGCTCAGTTCCACGCCGGTCTCATACGCATCGAAGAGATAAAAGGGAGCCGGTTCGGCCAGGGCTGCCACTACATTTCGTTTACCCAGGGCAAATACATTCAGCTCAGTTCCCAGCGAAACATAGGGACTCAAAAAGTAATGATAGCCCGCCACAGCCGACGCGCCCAGCCCGCGCGATACATAGCTGCCCGCGTAGCTGCCTGTGCCACCGCCATTGAGCAGGATCTCGCCCTGGTCTCTGACACGGCTGCTCATCCCGACGAGGTCTGCGCCGAGGTAGGCGCGTCCGGCACCCCGCACCCACTTGCGCTCATAGCCCAGGCGGATGCTCCAGTCTTTTTTGTCGGCCTCGTAGGTGGCAAAACGCTCGAGGCCGCTCAGGGCAAAAGAAGCGCTGCGGCGGTCCAGCCCCAGCCGGAATCCGTCGGAAATCGAGCGGTGATATACGTAGCGCAAGCTGCTCAGCGGAGTAAGGGCTGCCGCCGCCAGCGGGCTGTAATTGCCTGTATAAGAAGGTGAAGCCTGCACCGTCACGCCACTCAGGCGGAGTTCGTGGACCTGGGGCTTGTAACGGGCGCGCTGTGCCCAGGCAGGAAGGAGAAACACCAGCAGCAGCGGGAGGAAAAGCAGCGTACGCTTCATATCTGTCTTTGTTAAGAAAAACCCTCCTAATAACGGCAATTAACATAAGATGGTATGCAAAAAATACACGCATAGCTTGCATCGGCTCCTTTTTTCCATAAATTTCGCGAAACAGTTCTACCCCTGATTTCCCCATGCATGCCGCGCGCAAGATGCTTTCTCTTTTTTCCCGGCTTCGTCCCTGGGCCTGGCGGCATCGCCGGAAGCTGATTCCTGCGGGCATCCTGCTGCTGCTATATGTATTTTGCCTGCCCGATCCCTTATTTAAAGACCCGCTGAGCACGGTGCTGGAAGACAGAAAAGGCCAGTTGCTGGGCGCCCGCATCGCTGCCGATGGCCAGTGGCGCTTTCCGGAGCGGGAAGATGCCCCGGAGAAATTTGCCGTTTCGCTCATTACCTTTGAAGACAAACGCTTTTACTACCATCCGGGGGTAGATCCGCTGGCGATGTTTCGCGCTGTGGGGCAAAACCTGCGCGGGCGAAGTGTGATCAGCGGAGGCAGCACGCTCAGCATGCAGGTGATCCGACTTTCCCGCAAAGGAAAATCCCGGACCCTCTGGGAAAAACTGATCGAAATCGTATTGGCCACCCGGCTGGAGCTGCGCTATTCCAAACAAGAAATTCTGGGACTTTATGCTTCGCATGCTCCTTTTGGTGGCAACGTCGTGGGCATAGATGCCGCCTCCTGGAAGTACTTCGGCAGGGATGCTGCCAGCCTGTCCTGGGCCGAGTCGGCCCTTCTGGCCGTGTTGCCCAATGCGCCGGGCCTGATCCATCCGGGAAAAAACCGCGACCAGTTGCTCGGCAAGCGCAACCGCCTGCTGACCCGCCTGCGGGATACCGGCGTGATAGATGCTCAGGAGTGCGAACTTGCCTTGCTGGAGTCCCTGCCTTCGGAGCCGATCCCCCTGCCTTCGCTGGCGCCCCACCTGCTGGAGCGGGTGCATAAAGAATTTGCCCAGCGCAAGGGCGCTGTTTCGCGCATCCGTAGCACCGTTGATGGCAGTCTCCAGCAGCGCGCGCGCGAAGTAATGGCCCGGCACGCACAGTCGCTCGCCGAAGGAGGGGTGCACAATGCTGCGGCGCTGATCGTGGAGGTGGAGACCGGCGATGTGCTGGCCTATCTGGGCAATGCGGAGTGTTCGGAGCGGGAATATGGCTGTGATGTGGATATTATCCAGGCCCCGCGCAGCAGCGGGAGCATTCTGAAGCCTTTTTTATATGCCAGTATGCTGCACAGCGGTGAGTTGCTGCCCGACATGCTGGTGCCGGACATCCCTTCGTATTATCCCGGATTTACCCCGGCCAATTTTGACCACACCTATGCGGGGGCCTTGCCTGCCCACCGTGCCCTTGCCCGCTCGCTCAATGTGCCTGCGGTGCGGATGCTCCAGCAGCATGGCGTGAACCGCTTCCGGGATGAACTGATCCGCCTGGGCATGACCACCCTTTTCCGCTCCTCAGATGAGTATGGCCTGACCCTCGTGCTGGGCGGGGCTGAGTCCTCGCTGCAGGACCTGGCTGCGATGTACGGAGGCATGGCGCGGACTCTGCGCTATTTCAGCGAATATGACGGCGCTTATAATCCTGCGGCATTTCGTCCGCTGAACCTGATGCTGGAGCAGTCGCGGGGGCCGCTGACAGATATGCGCAAACGCTTTTCGCTGAGCAAGGACAGCCCCCTGGGAGCCGCTTCGGTATGGTTTACCTTCGATGCGATGGAGCGGGTCACGCGCCCCGATGTGGAGAGCTACTGGGAGCGTTTTTCGTCGAGCGGGCGGATCGCCTGGAAAACAGGCACCAGCTTCGGTTTTCGCGATGCCTGGGCCATTGGGGTTACTCCCCGCTACGTGATTGCGGTGTGGGTAGGCAATGCCGATGGCGAAGGGCGGCCTTCGCTGATTGGCGGCACGGCTGCGGCGCCTTTGCTCTTTGACCTCTACCAACTGACGGGGCCCGACAGGTCCTGGTTTTTGCAGCCCTACGACGATATGGAGCAGTTTGCCGTGTGCCGGCAGAGCGGACATCCTACCGGGCCTTATTGCCCCGACTCCGATACCCTGTTTTTGCCCCGGAGCAGCAGCAAGCCTCCCGTTTGCCCCTACCATCAGCTGGTGCACCTGGATGCGGGCGGAAAGTATCAGGTAAACAGCTCCTGCGCTTCTCCTTCGGACATGATTCATGAGGCTTTTTTTGTGCTTCCTCCGGCGCAGGAGGCCTATTTCCGCAGCCACCACCCCGACTACCGGGTGATGCCGCCGATGCGCGAAGGCTGCACAGACTTCGGTGCCCAGGGGCGCAATATGGACATTCTCTATCCCAAGCCGGAGACCGATATTTACCTCCCTGTAAATCTGGATGGCAGCATGAGTCATACCGTTTTTGAAGCAGCGCATCGCAGTTCCGGCGCAACGATCTACTGGCATCTCGACGAGCAATACATTGGCAAAACGGTCGAAATTCACAAAATGTCCCTTCAGCCTACAGCGGGCCAGCACACCCTTACGCTGGTAGATGACCGGGGAGAAACCCTGCTGCGCAGCTTCCGGATTTTGCCGGGAGAAGGGAGGAAATGAGCAGGCAGGACCCAATGTTAGAATTCAGGTACTTTTGTAGTGTCTTTGGCTTTATCTTAAACGAAGGTTCTACCTATAAAACTGTACATTTGTGTATGTAAGTTTTTATCTGTCCGCAGATAAATTCCTGCTAAATGTGGTTTTTGAAAACGGATTTTCTGCCTCGTCCTAACCCCTGCTTACCTTCTGTACGATTACCGTTTTCCCTTTACCGGGAGAGACCCAGAGGCCGGCGATTCGTTTGTCAGAGACCATATGGTTTAATTGGGGTATATGGGTAGGTTCCGCCAGGGTGTTCCCCTGACCGGAACTTATTCTTTTCTTTAGCCTATCTTGCTCAGCTCATTTTATACATGTGCCTCATTAACCTTGCCTGGCAACAGCACAAGCACTTTCGTTTAATCATGGTCGCAAACCGGGACGAGTTTTATGACCGTCCGGCCGCCCGTGCAGGCTGGTGGGAAGACCACCCCAATGTATTGGCAGGGCGCGACCTCAAAGCCGGGGGTACCTGGATGGGCGCAAACCGCCAGGGCTATTTTGCGGCCGTAACCAATTTTCGCGAGGCGAAACGTACCCTGGAGCAGGAGCACTCCCGCGGTGAGCTTGTCGGACGTTACCTTACCGAAGCCCCTCCGCCCGGATCCTATTTGTTGGAAATTGAGCAAAAAAGCGCTTTTTATCAGGGAATGAACTTCCTTGCGGGGAATGCGGAGGAGCTCTGGTATTACTCCAACCGGGGGGGAGCGCCGTGTAAGCTTGAATCCGGAATTTACGGACTCAGCAACCATTTGCTCGATACATCCTGGGCTAAGGTGGTGCGCTCCAAAGTAGCCTTTACCCGCCTGATCCGCGATACCGCCTTTCCCGACCCTGCCCTGCTGATGGATGTACTGACCAGTACGGAGGGTGTACCCGACGAGCAACTGCCCAATACCGGAATCCCCATCGAGCTGGAGCGGCTGCTCGGACCTATGTTTATCCGCCTGCACCACTATGGCACCCGCGTGACAACGGTGCTGATGATGGATTATGATAATAATTTGATCTTTGCAGAGCGATCCTATGAACCGAAGGGAGAAATGTTAGTATATTCGTTCGCTACTGAAATGTCCTAACCTGAACCCCGCTATGTTCCGCTCGTTTTGCATTACCCTGCTCGTATGGGGCGTCCTTTCTGCGCATGCCCAGTCCACAGAGAAGCCCTCTCTCTTTTCAGACATCGAGATACTCAACTGCACCCTTAAAGCACCCATCCGCGATATTTGCAAAGACAAAGAAGAGGGTGCCGTGTATCACGCCGGTACCTTATCTTATACAAACAGCGCCGGATCGCAGACCGAGCTCAAAGTCGAGGTAAAAACACGGGGCAACTTCCGCCGCAGCATGTGCCCTTTTCCGCCCCTCCGCCTCAAAATTGACAGCCTGAGTTCACAGGGTACTCTTTTTGAAGGGCAGGACAAAATCAAACTCATTACCCACTGCAACAGCAAACAGGACCTGTATGAGCAGGTGATCCTCGAAGAATATCTGCTGTACCGAAGCTATAACCTCCTCACAGACACCAGCTTCCGCGTACGGCTGGTGCGGATCACCTACGACGATTCGGAGCGGCCCGGCGACACCCTCACCCGTTACGGTTTTCTGCTGGAGCCGGAAGAAAAACTCGCTGCACGTCTCAATGGAATCCTGATGGAGCAGACGGGCATTCACGCAAACCAGACCTACGAGCCGCTTTCGGTTCTGATGTCCGTGTTTGAATACATGGCCGGAAACACAGACTGGTCTGTGTCCGCCCAGCACAATGTGCGCATCGTCCGCACCACCTACGATATTGCCCCGTTGCCCATTCCCTATGACCTGGACTGGTCGGGGGTGATCTCGGCTCCCTATGCCGTGCCGCGCACGGAACTCGGTCTTTCCTCTGTCCGCGAGCGGATTTACCGGGGATTTTGCAAGCCCGAAGCGACCATGGAGGCCGCTTTTGTCCGTTTCCGGGAAAAGAAAGAGGCCATTTACGCCCTCTACCGCACGAGCGGCTTTCTGCCCGAAAAAACCATCGCTTCTACCCTGAAGTATTACGATGAGTTTTACGACATTATCAATGATCCCAAAGCGGTAAAGCGGGAGTTTATGCTCAAGTGCCGGAAGTAAGTCCCTGCCTTAGAGCAAAGCCTGATAGACCGCAACCCGGAATTTCCGCACAAAATCGCCATAGTGCGCGTAGGGATGCACGTTGGTAAATACCAGCAGGATCAGGTTCTCTTTGGGATCAATGGTAAACTCAGAGCAGTACATGCCGCCCCACATCGCCGAGCTGGGACTCGCCTGGTCGCCGTAGTGGCTGTCTTCGCTGAAAATCTGGAAGCCATAGCCGAAATGGTCGTTGCGGTCCCAGACTTCGAGCTCGCCAATCTGGTTGCGGAGCATCATGTCCACCGTTTTGCGGGCGAGGATACGTTTGCCATTAAACTCGCCACCATTGAGCAGCATCTGGCAGAGGCGCGCATAGTCTTCAGCACTGCCGACCATACCAGCTCCACCCGAAAAATAGGTCTTGGCGCCTTTGACAGCAAAGCTACGGTTTCCCTCGTGGTCGCTGAGCCGGAGGGTGCTGTCAGCAGATACTTTGGCATACAACTCGACCAGCCGTCCGCTTTTTTCGGCAGGCAGATAAAAATAGGTGTCTTTCATCCCCAGTGGCTCTGTTACCCGCTCGCGGATAAACTGATCGAGCGGCTTGCCTGAGATCACCTCTACCAACCTTCCCAGAATGTCCGTATTCAGCCCGTAGGTAAATGCCTCGCCGGGTTCGTGGAGCAGAGGGCGGGTCGCCAGTTTTTTGATCACATCTGCCAGCAGCACGGGCTGCAGGGAGTTGTAAAAAGGCACTTCATAGGCCGGAAGTTTGTCCAGTGGATGCTCATAGGGGATGCCTGCGGTATGGGTAAGCAGGTGGCGTATGGTAATGGCCTTTGTGGCGGGGTGGGTTTTGATCTCGCCTGTGGCAGGGTTGTAACTGTCCAGAATGCTCATCTGGCTAAATTCGGGCAGATACCTGGAGATCGGGTCTTCGGGCATACATTTGCCTTCTTCATACAGGATCATCAGGGCAACGGTCGTCAGCGCCTTGGTCTGGGAGGCAATGCGGAAAAGATCGTCTTTTTTCAGCGGGGTGCGGGTGGCGAGGTTGCTGTAACCGTAGGCTTTGTGGTGAATAACCTTTCCTCCGCGGGCGACAAATGTAACCACATGGGGTGCAATTCCGTCATTAACAAAACCCTGGAGCAACTGGTCCAGACGTTCGAGGCGGCGGGAGTCAAATCCGGCCTCTTCGGGTTTGGCTGGGGTAAATGTCTGGGGTTTTTGTGCATGGACCTGTGTGAATGCTCCCAAAAATGCGAGAAAAAGCAGCAGATGTTTCATTGCAGAAGTAGTAAGTAAATGACCCTGTAAACAACAAAAAATTATCTACTAAAAATTTAGTTGATTTTCATTTCCGGATTTAGTTCCTTTACCAACGAAAACTAATGCAGTTAATATGAAGATGATCCGCCTATTCCTGGGTGCCCTGCTTGTTGCAGGCGTTGCTGCGCCCGTTTCCGCTCAGACCCCCGATGCCAAGCGTACCCAGAAGCAACTTATCGAAGTTGTGAAAGAGCTGCCCGCCGATGTACAGGCTGAGGTGCTCAAGTATGCAGAGCGCAAGCGCGATGCACTGAAAAAGGTAGAAGCCCAGGCTGCTGCTGTCGCAACTCCAGCTCCGGCTGCTCCAACTCCTGCTCCAACTCCGGCTGTGGCTACAAAGCCTGCTCCACAGGTTGCATCTGCTCCGGCTACCGTTAAACCTGCTCCTGCTCAGGCGAGCGCCCCTGCGGTGTATCCTCCCCAGGCTGACCCTGCCAAGCAGCAGACCCAGGCCAAACCAGCGCCCGCTCCGGCACAGCCTGCCCTCGCCGGCCAGCCACAGGCCATCGAACTGAACAATGCCACTGCCGCACCCGCTGCGCCTGCAGCTCCCGACTATCTCCAGAAGGCTCAGGCCATGAACCAGACCACTGTGGAGTGGGCACAGACCGACTTCGACTTCGGAAAAGTGAAAACAGGCGCTGTCGTTACGCATACCTTCAAGTTTAAAAACACCGGAACTGAGCCCCTCTCGCTTACCCGCGTGAAAGCTTCCTGCGGATGCACCACGCCTAAATACAGCAGTGAGCCTGTGCAGCCCGGACAAGAAGGCTTTATTGACATCTCCTTCAATACCAGCGGCAAAACCGGATTCCAGACCAAAACCGTTACGGTTACCGGCAACTTCCCTACGAACAACCTCGTGCTGAAAATCCGCGGTGAAGTGGAGGGCGAAGTCGCTGCTCCTGCGCCTGCCGGTCCTCAGAACTGATGCACTGTTTCTTAAACCTGTGACAGGAAGGTCACGTAGAGGTACTTACAAGAGGTCCTCTGCGTGACTTTTTTTTGCTTACTCACTCCTTATGCGCCTGAAATACAACTCTCCCGTAATTCTTACCTACACGCTGCTGTGTACGGTGATACTCGCCATCGAGCAGTTTACCCCTCTGCACCTGATGGATTTGTTTACGGTTTTTCCGGAGGTGAATCTGACAAGTCCGGTCTGGTATTTCCGACTGGTGTCGCACGTAATGGGGCATGGCAACTGGGAGCATCTGGTGGGTAACTTTACCCTGATCCTGCTCATCGGCCCGATTCTTGAAGAAAAATATGGCTCCCGCGATCTGATCTGGATGATTTTTGTAACGGCACTGATTACGGGCCTGCTCCAGATTTTCTTTTTCCACGCAGCGCTGCTGGGTGCCAGCGGGGTCGCTTTTATGATGATCCTGCTCAGCTCTTTCACCAACTCGCGCGGTGGCATACCCCTCACCTTTGTGCTGGTGGTGGTGCTTTTTCTGGGCAAAGAAATCCTGGGTTCCTTTGGCGAAGATAACGTATCTCAGTTTGCCCACATCATCGGCGGTGTGCTGGGCGGCCTCTTCGGTTTTATCCTCGAAGGCGGCCAGCGCAAAAAAACCTCAGGCAGTTCAGGGTTGGGTCTCTGAGGGTAAATAATAGATAGTCAATTATTTACCTTACTTCAACCTTCCGTGTTACCGAGCGCGCACCGTCTGTCAGTTCCATCGTATATTCTCCTTTTCCAAAGCTGCTGAGGTCCCACTCGCGTGAGAAAGACCCTTTGCCCAGGCGCAGCAGGCTGCTGATCTGCTCTCTGCCGGAGGCGTCGAGCAGGCGCATGGAGAGCAACATTCTGCGTGGGCTTTCCAGCGAAAATCCCACGTGCTGCTCGCTTTCATCCAGGGTAATGAGCAGGCTGGCGGCGACCTCTTCGAGGTTGCTGGAGTTGATCACCCTGATCTGGCGGGATGTCATCGCTTCGCAGGCGCCGTTGCTTACTTTCATGCGCACGGTGTAGGTGCCGGGCCTGTCATAGACGTGCACAGGCTTCGCTTCGCGCGAGGAACCGCCGTCGCCAAAGTCCCACAGCCACTCCACGCTCTGGGCTGTACGGTCTGCAAAGCTAACCGTACCTTCCCCTTCTGCCAGGTCAATTTCTGTAACCGACGCGTCGAAAGTGGCCCTGAGTTCCTCGAAATTGAGGCGCATGGAGGCCGTGTCGCGGCAGCCGTAACGGTCTGTAGCCACAACCCGGTAGGAGGCGTTCTCCTGCGGGCGGGCATATACGCGGGCAGCACTTCTGTTGTTAAGTCCCTCACCTTCAATCCATTCATACGATTCTCCTCCTCCGGCCATGAGCATTACGTCAGAGCCTTTGCAGATGGTCGCCGCCGAGGCGCTGAGCCGCAGGAAGTCTGTCGAACCAACCACAACCGTGGTTTTTCCGCGGGCTTCACATCCGTTGGCATCCACGCCGCTTACCTCATAAATGGTTGTCTGAGAAGGGCTTACCCTCACTTTTGAGCCTGCGAGTGCCATCAGCCCTTTGGCTTCATCCCAGATATAGGCTTTGGCACCCACGGCTTCCAGCTCGATGGACTGCCCCGGACACACACGCGGCGCTTCGGGCAGAATGGAAATAGGCTGGGAGGGGATCACCTCGATGGTAACTGTCTGGCGGCTGGCGCAGTTGCCCGTGCCCGATGTTACGGTATAGGTAGTCGTTTTGGCTGGCGCAAGACTCACCACAGCGCCGACACCCTGGCTCACGCCTTCGATAGGGGACCATTGATAGCTGTTGCCTCCGCTGATAACAACCTCTGTGCTGCTGCCTTCGCAGATCCGGGTTTCCCTGGCCAGCAGAGAGACATTTGCACCCCCCTGCACCGTTACCGTTACAGATGCCTCGGCGGGGCAGCCATGCTCATTCGATCCGCTGACGCGGTAGGTGGTTGTTTCGCGGGGAAATGCCCGGAGTTCGCTGCCCGTAGCCGCGCTAAGGCCGTAGTTGGGGGTCCATTGGTACACGCCCCGCGAGGAGGTGCGCAGAACCACTTCTTCCCCGGCGCAGATCGATGGCTTGTCAGGGCTGATCGCAAGGGTATTTTTCTGATTTACAGTGACCGTAACGGGAACGCGGAAGGTACATCCGTCTTCGTCCGTACCTTCGACGGTATAGGTAGTAGTTCGGTCGGGGCTGGCCTGTACCGAAGGACCATCTGTGCGGTTGAGTCCTGTGGCGGGCGACCAGCGGTAACTTACAGCTCCTGAGGCAGTTAATTGTGTGGACTGTCCCTGGCAAATGGCGGGTGCAGAAGGGCTGACCTTCAGTTTTTTACCTGCGCCGATCACGTCCAATGTTACTTCGCGCTCGGCGATGCAGCCATCCCGGCTGATGCCGCGTACCTTGTAGGTACTCTTTACCTGAGGGCTTGCCATCACAACATTGCCTGTGGTCTGGTCCAGGCCCAGGGCCGGAGACCAGGTATAGGTTTCTGCGCCGGAGGCGACCAGCCGGAAAGGCTCATCGCGGCATACGGATACATTTTCTGCATTCAGTGAAAAAAACATCGGCGGTGTGATGACCAGATAGCCTTGTCCGACCTTGCGTTCCCGGAGGCCATTGCAGCCTGTGACGGTCAGTACTACATCTTTTGGGCCTTCGCTGTTATACCTTACCACCGGATTTTGCTCGGTAGAGGTAGCGGGTGTTCCGCCCGGAAACTCCCAGTAACAGCTATAGGCCTGGGTGGACTCGTTGCGGAAGGTGATCGCTTGTCCTGCGCAGGCGAAGTTTTCGCTGGCATCGCTGCTGAAGTCCGGCACAGGATAGGCAGCGCCCGAAACCGTTACTTTGGCCTGCACAGTGCTGATACATCCGGCGATGTCCCTGGCCTGTACGGTATAGGTTTGGGAGCGGTAGGGCCGGGCCATGACCCGGTCTCCGCTGGTGGTATTGAGGCCATCGGCAGGCGACCAGACATAGCTGACAGCGCCGCTGGCTTTTATTTCGGTCTGGCTTCCCTGGCAAATAACTGACTCAGCGGGAGTTACAGTAAGTTTTGGGGCTTCCCGGACGATAATTTCGATACGGGCTGTGTCTTCGCATCCCGCTTCATTTTCGCCGATCACGGTAAACAAGGTTGTGCGGTCGGTGCGGACAGAGGCCGTATTTCCCGATGCATTTACAATCAGAGCTTCGGGCGACCAGCTGAGGCGGGAGGCGCCATAGGCACTGAGGCGCAGCGGTTCATTGGCGCAAATCAGGCTTTTATCTGCTGTGGCCCGCAGTTCGGGTTTGGGAGAAGCGGTCAGGGTAATGCTTTTTTCAACCTGGCATCCCGCCGAAGTTAATGCGGTAAGGGTGTAGGTAGTGGTCGTTTCCGGTTTTGCCACAACCACATCTCCTTCGGAGCGGTTGAGGGTGGCGGCAGGCGACCAGCGGTATCCGGCAGCGCCCGATGCGCGTATTTCGGTGCTTTCTCCGGGGCAGAGGGCATTCCGGTCGGCGACGAGGCTGATGGAGGAAGAAGCGTCTTCTACTTTTACCGTTACCTGACGCGTGATGACACAGCCTTCGCCCGCCCGCCCTGTTACGGTATAAATGGTGGTCTGCCTTGGGCTTGCCTTCACGAGGCTCCCGGTGGTCAGGTTCAGTCCTTCGGTGGGTGCCCAGGTATATTGATCCATTCCGAGGGCATTGAGTGAGACAGACTGGCCCCGGCA
>RDXT01000803.1 GCA_004292985.1 Bacteroidota bacterium | reverse complement strand
GGCTTTACGGTCCATCTCAGCAGCTCCGATGTGTTCGTTTTTGAGGTAGGTCAGGTCTTTGATGCCTCCCTCCTGCTCTATCAGCAACTCATTGAGAAAATCCAACAGTAAGTCCTTGTTAGGCTCTTCGCCAAACAATTTCTTGAAGCCAAAGTCCGTAAACGGATTAAGGTATCTCTCTCTGAATTCACTCATGGGCTTGTTGTTGCTACGCAAATATACGGCTTTTTACCGCTCCCGGCACCCTCAAAGCCCTGGCAAAACGTACTTTTTTTCGATATCGTCCAGGATCAGCACCAGATCTGTCCGGTGGTCCGGCACAGGCGACCAGACATAGGGCGGGGCGAAGGTTTGCCAGCCTTTGTTATCAAAAATGCCCAACACGGTTGATTTTCCGCTACGGGGGTCAAACCAGGCGGCCTGTATTTTTTTGCCGGAAATTTTACCCATGTTCACCGTAACAGGCAGGCCAAGGGACGTATAGACGAACGCGTAACCCTCGCCCCTTGTCGCTGAAATGTGGTCATAGGCATTATTGCCCTCATCCGCCAGCAGGGAAGGATCGGGCACCCGGCCCGGCATGGGACGGCTTTCGATCAGGGTTTTGAGGTGCCGCATCTGGCCGGCAGCGGGCAGGTCGAGGGCATCCTGCCAGCGGTAGAGGTCGCTGAAGATATGCTCGCCTTTTTCGGAGAAAAAAATGACCGAGGCACTGCCATAGGTATGCCCGCAAGCGCCTGCGAACACGCTCTGATACGCCGCCCGGCGCACATCCCAGGCGCTGGCATAGCCCAGATTCCGGGCATCAAAACAAACGGGCATGGCCTCGTAGATGGCTTCGCCGTTGAGAAAGGGCTTCACGGGCTGCCGCATCCAGTCAGATGCCATACGCTGCCACACGGGCGTATCATCACAATGTCCCGTCTGTAACATATTCATATCCAGCCACTTATCCTCGTGAAACCAGGTGGAGGACGATGACTCGATGCGCTCAGGTTGCGGATGAAAGGTCATCAGCGCCTGCGCACTGCCTCCGACGCCTTCTTCCACGCCTGCGGCCAGGGCACGCCAAACGGCCACATCCTGAGATCCCTCGCGGGGGTCGCGGTCGCCGCCGATCACCCAGACGATGTTGCTACGGTTGCGGTAACGACTGCCGATCCATTTGCCATAGACAAAGGCATTGGCCGGGTTAAAAATCTCCGGTCCCCTGCCCCAGGTATTGGCAAAAACCTTATCGCCCCAGGTAGGCAGCAGCGCGATGTAAAGACCTTTAGCCGCCGCCATATCTATCAGCGTATCCATGTAGCGGAAATAGGGTTCGTTGGGCTGGGTGGGGTCGCCGTTGCGGAGCGGCAGATCGCCGTTGCGGTTGGGCACGTGCAGCACATCGAGTTCTGCCAGCGCCACCGCCTGAATAACGTTAAAACCCTGCGCGGCTCTTTTGCTGAAATACACTTCGGCCTCCGCTTTTGTGGTCCGGTGAAACAATTCCCAGGCCGTATCGCCTATCCAGAAAAAGGGCTTTCCGTCCGCAGTTTCAAGATGACGACTATTTTCGCTCACCCGCAAAGGCAGGAGCTGGCACCAGCCATTCTGCGCAGAAAATAGCAGCGCGGCGGCAAGCAGGTATGGGAGGGTTTTACGCATATATTACGGCGGAGATGTATTACTGGTACCGTATCCCAAGCCGGTTTGTTTTGAGCAATATCAAAAACAGCAGCATCAAAACAGTGCCTATGCCTGCCATGATGTTTATGAATCCGTGTGCCCTGCCCTGGTTGTTAAACAGCTTTTCAATGACTTTGCAGATCACAAAGCCCAGAATCCCGCCGGATGTATTGGTGATCATATCTGTAACGTCAAAGGCCCCAATTTTCAGCAGCCACTGAATCACCTCCACCATACAACTGGTCAGAAAAAAAAAGAGAAGGTTTTTCCAAAAAGCCCAGCGCCTAAACAGCATCCCTGCATAAATGCCCAGCGGCACAAAAACCACCACATTCATGATGATTTCGCTATAATCAATCCTGCCATTAAACAGAAAAGCCTCCCTGAACGGGATGACATTTACGCTCCGGGTTTCCATATACGAAAACTGCACGCCTAACTTGAGCAGCAAAATCCAGATCAATGCGATCGCATACATGACAAACAACACAAGCGTTATGCGCTTTGTGAGCGGGCTGCTTTCGCTGTTGTTGCTCTGTTGTTTTGATACATTCATTGGGCGTGTATGCGATATTGAGGTAGCAATATACGCAAAAACTTTTGTTGAACGCGGGGATAGGGAACAGGGAGCAGCGTTTCAAAGCCCCGACGGGGCGTAATCAGTCAGCAAGGGGTGTCGCCCCTTGTCACTGCCGAAATGCGCCATCAAGCCCCCCTTGCAAAGCCACAATTTTTTCTCATTTTACAGCCCCTTTGCATACAATCGCTGCTTTGTACAGTATATATAAGGTATATGTTAACACTACCTCAATGAAGCGCAACGAATTTCTCCACCTTACAGGTGCCGGGCTGGGTGCTGTGGCGCTGTCTTCTGCCTGCTCGCTGCTCGACGCGCCGGAGATGCGGGTCTGTACCCTGGCGGAACTGGAGGCGGTGCCCTACCGGATCGAAAAGTTTAATGGAAGAAAAATATTCCTCACCCTTCGGGAAGGGAACGTGGTGATATTCAGCCTGATATGCCGCCACAAACGCTGCACGGTGGCCTGGGAGGAGTCGCGGGAGCAGTTTGAGTGTCCCTGCCATGAGGGGGTGTACGATCGCGAAGGAGAGGTGGTGGACGGTCCGCCGCCAGCGCCGCTGCACCGCTTTAAGCACGAGATCCGCGACGGCGATGTCTGGGTGCTGAATGCCTATGAAGGCTGAGTCAGTTGGCGGCAGTTTTGCCCTCCCAGTTGCTCATTTCGCGAAATAAGTATTGATGGACAATCTCGCCGATGCGGGCAGCGCCTTCGCGTGTGGGGTGGGCATAGTCGCTGCGGGCCAGAGCGGGTTTGGCTTTTACCCAGCGGACAAGGGTATTGTTGCCGCCCATTTCTTCGAAGAGGTTCAGGAAGGCTGCGCCGGAAAGCTCCGCAGCCTGGCGCTGGCTTTCAACCACTTTCGGCACGCTCGGATCGGTCTGCCAGCTGCCGCCGATGCGCGTGCAGCGGTCGCTCACGCTGATCACCAGGATGTCGGCATTGGGCATGGCCCTGCGGAAGTGGGCGACGACCTGCGCCATACCTTTGGTATAGTTGTCGAAGTTTTCGCGGTCGGCAGACACCACATTTAACCCGAAATGCAGAATCACCAGGTTGTATTCGAGGTGGCGGTCAAACTGGCGCAGTACCTGTGAGGGAATTTTGATCAAGTTCTGGCCGCTGCTGCCCCGGAAGGCAAAATTGTCCACCAGTGCGCCGTACTCGCTTTCGAGGCTCACGCCATAGAGGGGAAGCTCCGCGCAGTTCTCAAAGTTGATGCGGATATCGCTGAGCGGCGTGCGGGAAATCCGGGCTTCATTGACTTCGGAAGTGCCGTCGAGGGCCATCGTTTTGCCTGAAAATGAAATTGTTGGGGCCTGCGAAGCAAGAGAGTCCGCGGACCTGCCATAATACAGGCTGACCCGCTCGTAGGGGCTTCCGGCGGGGTCTTTGTACCGCACCCAGGAGCCGGATTCCTTACCCGCAAAAAAAGCCTCTCCGCTGATGCCCAGCGCCATCTCTTTGGGATACCCGCCCTGAAGGCTGTAGTTTTGCCAGCCCCCCTCGAAGCGGTGAAATACGGTTTTGCGAAAGGCATAGGCCTGCGAAGTGAGGGCCATAAATCCCACGCCGGTGCCGCCGAACTCCTGCTGCAGGGCCGCGCGCAGGGTTTCGGTAATGAGGTCGCCTTCGATCATCGAATCCCCGAAATAGGCCACCCTGGCGCGGGATTTCCCATCGCGGCAGGCCTGTAATTTTGTAAAAAAACGCGCCAGCGGGTGTTTCTGCTTCCGGAGGCTGTCTGCCAGGCCCGCCCATACATCGGCCTGCAAAGGCCCGGAGCTCAGGGTCTCGGCGCTAACTTCGGGCAGCAGGGTGTCTTCCGCCACGGGAATGCCTGTGGCAGGTTTTTCGAGCTTGATCTGGCGTGTAGCCCACTGCAGCGGCGCAACGATCACCGTTGCCAGCAGCAACACAAAAAAGCCTTCTGCTATGCGGTTTTGAAACATGGTCTGCAAAAGTAGTATAATTATTCCTCGCACCATATGACCTGTGGCGAAGGTCTTTATTTCATGTCTTCCAGCATTTTTACATAGCTGTCGTAGCGGCTGGGGTGTATCTGGCCCTCCGATACGGCTTCTCTGATTTTGCAGCCGGGTTCGTTGATGTGGACACAGTTGCTAAAGCGGCATTCGCTGCGCAGCTTTTCCATTTCGGGAAAAAAGTGTGCCAGTTCTTCTGGCTCCATGTCCGTGATCCCCAGCTCTTTGATGCCGGGCGAGTCTATGAGGCTGCCTCCGGTGGCGAGGTCATACATTTCGGCATAGGTGGTGGTGTGTTTTCCTTTGCTGGAATAGTCGGAAATGTTGCCTGTTTTCAGGTTTAAGGAAGGGTCGGCGAGGTTCAGAAAGGCTGATTTGCCCACGCCCGAATGCCCTCCGATGAAAGAAACTTTATCTTTGAGAAGGCTAATGGCAAGCTCGCGGTAGGCAGGGTCGTTAGCCACAATGGGATACACAGGGTAGCCAATGCGGGTGTAGATTTCTATGACTTCGGCGAGGCGCTGCTGCTGGGCGGGCTGGGTGAGGATATCCGTTTTATTGATCACCACAATCGCCGGAATTTCATAGGCTGCGGCCGTAATCAGGAAGCGGTTGGCAAATCCAAGGCTGGTAGCGGGCTGCTCGACGGTATAGAGCAAAATGGCCTGATCGAGGTTGGCGGCCAGAATGTGGACTTTGTGGGCATGTCCGATGGCTTTGCGCAGGAGGTAGTTGCGGCGGGGCTGCACCTCGGCGATGACACCGGGGTTATCCTCGTTTCCCGGGGTGAATGATACACGGTCTCCTACGGCTACGGGGTGTGTGCTCTCGCTGCCGCGTATCCGGAGTTGTCCGCGGACCACGCAGTCAAAAAAGGCGCCTTCTTCGCTTCGGATGCGGTGCAGGGTGCCGAGGCTGCGTACCACAGTCCCTTCGGCAAGCCCGGCCTGTGCCGTCGCTCCGCGTGTCTGGCTTTTAGGGCGCATGGGGCACACTGCGTTTAAGAGACTGCCAGGCACTGAGGTTCTGCTCCTGCGCAGGCGACAGGTGGCTGAGCCGCACAAATTGCGGTACGGTGAAGGAGCGCTGCTCTATCGGGCTGATGTGCAGGGCGTAGAGTTTGCTCATGCGGAACACATGCAGTTCGATGCCGTTTTCATGCTCGAAATAGCGCAGCAGGTGGGCAAAATTATGCTCTACCTGAAGGCCATTTACGGCAATGATGATGTCGCCCTTGCTGAGTCCGGCTTCTTGCGCAGGGCTGTCGGGCAGGATATTTTCGACCTTAACGGCTGCTCCGGCATCCGAAACGCTGAGTCCCCACCAGGCTGCTGCCGGATCGGCGGGCGGGAAATGCCCCAGCGCAAAGCCCATATAATCAGCCACTTTGCGGAGCGCAGGTTCGAGGGAAGCCGTGCCAGAAATATAATCGTTAAAGTAGGCTTCGAATGAAATGCCCGACACCTGCTCCAGTGCCTGCTGGTAGTCTTCGCGGGTGTAGCCCCGGCCCGCACCCACTACGCTGTGATAGACATGGCGCATCACATCGTCGAGCGAAGCGGCATTGCCGGTAGCTTTGCGGATTTCTATATCGGCGATCAGCGCTGCCAGATAGCCCTTGGTATAGAAGGAAATGCGGCGGTTGGGGATGCCTGTTTTCTGATAGCCGTTGGTCCAGCTCTGAAAACTCGATTCTTCCAGCGAAATAAAGTCTTTGCCGCCCATGTCGTAGTGGGCCAGCAGTTCGCCATTGAGGCTGCCCAGCCATTGATCCACATTCCAGATGCGCGATTTCCACAGCATCAGGTCACCGTAGTAGGTGGTTACGCCCTCGGTAACATAGTGCAGCCGGGAGTACACCTCTTTGTCATAGGAATAGGGCAACAGATCGGCGGGCCGCAGGGATTTTACATTCCAGCAGTGAAAAAACTCGTGCGAGGCGATTTCCAGCAGCGACGTGTATGCCTTCGGGCTGTCGAGGCGGATGCCCGGCCCCAGCGCAATGACGGTGGAGTACTGGTGCTCTACGCCGTGGCGGTAGGCATAGGGGAGGATCAGGAAGAGGTAGTGAAATTCGCTGCCGGGAAAGCTGCCGAAGAGATCGAGCTGCGTTTGAGTATAGGCGCGGATATCGGCTTCAAGCAGGGACCAGCTGGGCTTGCATTCGCCTGAAAACCAAAGATATACATCGAGGTCCTGTACGCGGAAGAGGTGCTGCTGAAGTGCGTTGCCAGCGAAAAAAGGTGTATCGAAGAGGTGGTGCAGGTCTTCGAAAAGGTACTTCGGTCCACTGCCGGGAAGCGCTCCTCCGGTTTCATAGCCGGGCGGCAGTTCGAGGGTAAGCGCGCAGGGCAGATGCTCTTGTCCGGGCTGGTAAAGCAGCAGGTTAATGGGGTTGAGGTAGATGCTCTGCGCGTCTATGTAAGAGCCGCCTGCATCGGGCTGGTCGGCGTAGAACACCCAGCTCATGTGGAGGGTGCCGCTGATCGCAGGGGTGAGTTCCCAGCTGTGGGTGCTGGTTTGGGTACATGGCAGAGGCTCGTCGTTGACCCAGGCCTTCAGGTCGGCCAGGTTGCGGTCGTAGTGCTGGCGCTCGTAGCGTCCGGGCCGCCAGCGGGCCAGGTGGAAGGTGAGGGTCTGGCCGGCGACTGCCTCCGTTTCGCATTTCACTTCTGCCAGATGCTCGGCTGGACGTGTAAAACGCAGCGTGTAGTTCATTTCTCTCAGGAGATTGGAGGGCAAATATAGCGAAAAAAGCATCACCCTCTTCTCTCCTCATTGTGGCAGGGGGCAGATATATTACCTCTATGTTAAATATGCATTTATGGGGGTGAAAAACAGATATTTAGCCGTGACTTTCTGCGAAAATATACGTCAAATGTGATATTTTTGCTTCATTAACATTCCACTCTCTAATTATACCCCTTGTATGAGAACATTGGTACCCGTTTTGGGTCTGGTTCTGGCAGGATGGATCGGTGGAGGCACCTGGTATTGGGTCTGTAAGGTACGTGCGCTCTGTGATGGCGGTACTCCTGCTGTTGCCCCGCCTGCCGCTGCGCCCCTGGTTTCCCGGATTCCTCCGCTGACGGTTTCTTACCAGCAGAAGCCCCTGATTTCACGTCAGGATAATTTTCGCTTTCCCAAAGGAGACTCCGCAGCGGTGCTTTCACCGGCTGTACGCTCGGCGCTCGACACGCTGGCGACCTACCTGCTCACGAATCCCGGCACCGAAGTGGAGCTAACGGCCAGTTTTGCTGCGGAGGAAGGTAACAAGAGCGGAAAACTCAATCTGGGCCTGGCCCGCGCAGGTTTTGTGCAAAGCTATCTGCTCGGCAAGGGTGTGCCTGCCAAGCGGATGATTACCCTGTACAAAGAAGATTCCAGCGTGTTCAGCCAGGGCGATACGCTGCTGGGTGGCATGGAGATCCGCGTGCTGGACAAGGCCACAGCCCCAGCTCCGGGCACACCTGAAGTGAAATTTGAACCCCGGAACCTCTATTTCGGCTATAAAAGCGACAACATTGACCTGAATGACAGCCTGCGGAGCTATATCAGCCAGACCATTCAGTACCTGCGCCAGCATCCGGAGAAAAAACTCCAGCTGACCGGGCATACCGACAATGTGGGCAGCGCTGCCTATAACCGCAGCCTGGGACTGGGACGCGCCAAAACGGTGAAGCGCTTTTTCCAGGAGTTTGGCATGGCCGAAGACCAGATCCGCACCGACAGCCAGGGACCTGCAAAGCCTATTGCGCCGAATGACACCGAAGAAGGACGCAGCAAAAACCGAAGGGTGGAGATCAAGGTACAGTGAACAGGGTACAAGGTTCAGGGAACAGTTTTTAATTAACAATTCAATTTTTTAACGATATGTTTCAAGATTTATCTGCCGCTATTCTGGAAGCGCTGATCCTGATGATCGGTGCGGCGGTACTCGCGGGTGTAATTGTATGGCTGTTGATGCGCTCGCGCATCCAGTCGCTGACGGAAAAGCTGGAGCAGCACTCAGGCGATGGCCTGCTCGCTTCCGAACACGATGCGCTGAAATCGCGCTTTGCGACTTCGCAAAAGCAGTTCGACGAGCTGAAGGCCCAGTTTGATGCGCTGAAGGCTGATCATGAGCAACATGCGAAGCTGCTCACCGATTGCAGCGACACGCGTGGACGTCTGGAGGCGGAACTGCAAGGCCTCCGCTCAGTTCCGCCTGCCGAGGTACCGGAAAAAGGCGGCAGCGATCTCGACCGCATCCGCGAGCGCGCCAAAGAACTCGACTTTTCGGTGATCGGCGCAGCTACGGCTGATGAAAAAGACGATCTGCTCATCATTAAAGGCATCGGGCCCTTTATCGAGCAAAAACTGCACAGCATCGGCATCTTTACCTTCCGCCAGATCGCCAACTTTACCCCCGAACTCGAAGACAAAGTCAATGACGTAATCGAGTTTTTCCCCGGACGCATCCGCCGCGAGAAGTGGGTGGAGCAGGCGGTGCAGCTCCATGAAGAAAAGTACGGAAAAAAAGCATAAAAAATGCCCCGGAGATGTGACCCCGCACGAAAGTTCACATCTAATATATGAACAGCGTAAGAACCTGTTCTTTTTAGGGCGTTTTCATGGCTGTTGGGGCTGCCGAGAGGCAGCCCCTCTTTTTTGGGAGTGTTACGGGTTTACTTCACTCTCATCAAGCGTAACAATCACTTCATTTCTTCTGCCAAAGACTTGATAGGGAGGGTTGTATCCTAAAAAACGAAAATTTCCACGATGGGATAATCCTTTTTCTGCTAAGGATTTCTGAAGGATTTCTATGTGTTTCTGGATGCTTTCCGTGGTAGCAAAACCGCCAAATTTGATTACTGCAACATATTCGGGCGCTGATGCCTTGATAGAGATGCTGTTGTCATTGGGTTTGGGTAAATTACCCTCGTGATAGCCCGAAGGCAGCACAAATGCCATCGTGGAAGTGGTATCGCCCATATCCATGTGCACAGGCGAGGTCATGGCGATTTTTTTATTTTCATTGTTTCCTCCGAAAATATACGTTGCCAGTTTACCAAAGCCTGCATTTCCGAGATCGCGGTACGATTTTGAGGTTGAAGAGACCATGGCCATCATGGCGGAAGGATAATACCGGATTTCAAACTCTTTCTCAACCCGGATGACCGTATAAGCCTGGGTTTCTGTTTGATTGACAGACATAGTGGTGTAGATTTGGAGGATCGCGAACAGCACAATAAATATACCTGATAGTATCAGAAAAAAAATCCTGGCGACAGAAGAAGGTTGAGATGCCATGGTTTTTATACTTGTAGCGTTGTTTTAATTTTTGAAATGTCAAATCCTTTCTCCTTTACCCGGGAAATGATTTGCTGGTAAAGTGTGCCATTCATCACCGGTGTTCTGGAGAGTATCCACAGGTATTTTTTGTTGGGATGGCCCACTACCGCATAGCTGTAATCGTCAGCCAGCTCAATGATCCAGTATTTTCCTTTAAATGGCCAGAAAAACTGCACTTTTAGCTTTGCATTGCCGCTGTTTTCATCTACAAATGCCTTGCCTTTGATGTAGGAAGGTTTTCCGGTTACGCTATCCTTGTTGCATCTGTTTTCAACAGTCACATACCCTTTATCGGTAACCGTGTATTCAGCCGTGGTGCAATTACACCCTTTTTGAAACGACTGCGGAAATGAGGCAATTTCATACCACTTGCCTGCATATTTTTTCAAATCGACATATGGCACGGCCTGAAGGGTTTGAGCGAGGGAAGTTGCTGTGGACATAGAGAAGAGCAGGATTAATATGAGATGTGATTTTTTCATAATGAAATGAAGAGGGTGTCAGAAAAATTCCCCGGCATGAAGGTACGTTGCAGGGTCATCCGTTTCCTTACATATTTATGGAAAGGAGTTGTATAATTCACACACTCAGGGGATTCGGTAAGGCTTTTCTCCGGTTGTATACACTTCCCAATATGACCGCTACCACCAGTTCAATGGCAAAAACGACCATCACTTTCCAGTTAAGATCCAGCTCCAATGTACCCTGATTTCCCCTGTACAAAGCCAGGTTGATACATCCGTTAAACCATGCATGGCTGAGTACGCATAGAAATAAGCTCTGGGTATATTTGTAGAGCGTGATAAGACTGGAGGTTAAGACAATTCCGGACACAAAATACAGCCCGAATGGAAAAGTGCTTTGAATGCTTCCGTGCATCAGCCACAAAGGCAGGTGCCAGACACCCCAGATGGTTCCCACTGCCAGGACGGAAGGTATGTAGGAAATGAGCTTTTCTGCCCGGGGTTGCAAAATCCCCCGCCAGCCCAATTCTTCTGCGCCACCTAAGACGATCAGAAAAGGCAGATTAAGCAGCAGGGAGAGTATGGATATGGGGCGGCTGATACCGAAGGAAATCCAGATCATCACAAATCGCCACACCAGAAACAAAGCGAATATGAGCCATATCTGCCAGCGTGCGATCTTGCCAAAGATATATTGTACAAAAGATTTTTCAGCAAACGTTTCACGGAACTGCCTGAATATCAGATAGGAACTGATGGCGGGCCCCAGGCTGCCGAGGGTGTAGGGGATCCAGAATAAAGGAGAGCCATACGCGAACAGATCCAGATATCTATTTCCCAGGATGATCGCAAACCAGCTGAGCCAGGAAATAGAAAACGTGTAGAGTAAATAAAAACCAATTTGCTGTAATGATTGATCTTTGAACGTATGATTGGCCATCTTATGTTTGTGTTTCTCCCAGATTCTTAACTTCTGCCAGCCATTTTTTCCGTTTGGTTTCATCTGATGATTTGACAGGCGCGAAGGCCGTAATTTTAACCGGCTTTATCCCGCAAAATTCCAGCACGCCGATTTTCATGGCATTGTGCCCGGATCTTCTGTTGATCAGCCAGTAATACCAGTCGGGCGTGTCCATGGTTACGATGAGTCTTGCCGTTTTGCCTGACAGCAATTTATCCCAAAGGGGAGAACCTTTACGGTATTTGAAGGCGAAGCCCGGCACAAAAATCCGGTCAATAAATCCTTTGAGGAGCGCCGGCATCGTTGACCACCAGTTGGGATATACCCATACCAGATGGTCTGCCGCCAGGATTTCCCGCTGCATTCTCAGCAAGTCCGGCTCCAGTTCAGAGATTTTTCGGTACCCAAATGTCAGGATCGGATTAAATTTCAGGTCAATCAAATGGACCAGGGTACATTCCGCGCCCGCTGCATCAGCTCCCTGCTTGTAGCTTTCTGCCAGGGCAAAACAGAGACTTTCTTTGTCCGGATGCCCGTTGATGATGAGTGTTTTTTTCATTTTTCTGTGGTGCTAATCTGTAACGTTATTCATCAAGTATCCTTCTATTCCGATAATACTCATGTCGCAAAACTGAGTCCTTCCCTGTTCAAAATCGTTGTAAAATTATAGAAAAGAGTTACAGAATTCGCGCATGATCCTGGGGTAGGCCATAAAAAAACAGGTCGCTCTTTTCAGAACGACCTGCCTATCAATTAATTAAACACTCAGTCGGGCTTGCGTACCACTTCGATCTCGATGGTAGCCTTCACTTCTTTGTGGAGGTGGAGGACAGCCTGGTATTCACCAAGGGTACGGATATCGTCCACGGTAAGGGAGCGACGGTCAATTTCGATGCCCCGGTCCTTCAGGCGATTAACGATCTGGAGGGCGGTGACAGAGCCGAAAAGCTTGCCATCGGCACCTGCGAGGGTTTCGATCACCAGACGGAGGCCGTGTACTTTGGTCGCTTCGTCGAGGGCTTGTTGTTTGATGAAGTCCTGCTTGTGAGAAGCCTGGCGCTTTTTCTCTTCGAGGGCCTTGCGGGTGGACTCGGTAGCCATGATCGCAAATCCCTGAGGAATCAGGTAGTTGCGGGCAAATCCCGGTTTTACCTTTACCACATCATCTTTGTCGCCCAGATTTCTGACCGGTTGTTTCAGAATAACTTCCATGATTACTTCAGTTCGTCAGTTACAAATGGTAGGAGGGCAAGATGGCGGGCGCGTTTGATGGCCACAGAAAGGCGGCGCTGGTACTTCAGGCTGGTGCCGGTGATGCGGCGTGGCAGGATTTTGCCTTGCTCATTCACAAACTTCAGCAGGAAGTCAGGATCTTTGTAGTCGATGTACTTGATACCGGCGCGTTTGAAGCGGCAGTATTTTTTCAGGCGGGTCTGCGTACGGATTTGGTTTACCGCTGTAGGCCCAATAACAGGTAACTTGCTCATGCTCAGTTGTTATTATAGGTTTGTGCGGGTGAACTACTCTCTTTGCGAAGCCCAAAACCCTGCTCGCGGCGCTTCTTGTTGAATGCAACTGCGTGCTTCTCAAGTTTCACTGTAAGGTAGCGAATCACCGTGTCGTCGTAGCGGTATGACTGTTCGAGTTTGGCGATGAACTCAGCATCTCCCTGAAACTCTACATAGGCATAGTAGCCACTCAACTTGCGCTCTATGGGGAAGGCAAGCTTGCGCATGCCCCAGTGCTCAATATTGTGCACTGCCCCACCGTTTTCCTGAATCAGTTTGACAAATTTGTCAACTGCCTTCTTATGTTCACCCTCTGGCAGTTCGGGCGTGAGGATGAACGTTGTCTCGTACTCGTGTTTAAACGACTTTGGAGTGATATCCATGTTTTGACTCAAGAAAAATAATGGACTGCAAAGGTAAATCCTTTTTTGGTAAATGCAATGAAGAATTTAGCTTTACCCGAAAGTAGCCTATTCTTCTCCTATGTCAAAACGCGCACTCACCTACGGTCTCATCGCTGCCTGCATGATGGCCCTCTTCACTCTCTCCGGACTGATGGTCATGGGACGAAACTTCGACTATGCCCAGGCCGAGATTTTTCGCTACCTGAGCCTGCTCCTCTGCATGATCAGTGTGTTTCTGGGCATCCGCAGCCTGCGCGAACATCTTGGCGGGGAACTGAGCTTCATGCAGGGCATGGGCATCGGCACACAGATCAGCCTCGTGGCCGCTTTGCTGTTTGGACTGTTTACCCTTGCGCTATATGCAGTTACGGGCTATCCGCAGCAGTTGTATGAATCAGCTACAGTATTTGTACAGAAAAATGCAGGCTCCCCCGAAGCCGCTGCGGCTGCCCTGGCCCGGATGGAAGCGCAAAAAATGCTCTACACCGATCCGCTGACCAATGGACTGACGATGGTGGCTACGGTTTTTCCGATCGGGATGATGGTAACCGCTATCTCTGCCTTCCTGCTCAAGCAAAAAGCATAAAAAGAGACCGGCAGGACCGAAAGCGTACTACCGCTCCCTGCTCTGCCGGCCTCCGTAACACAGGCGAAAGAGTCTTAAAGGGTGACGGTCTGGCTTTGGCCGTTCATGCTCAGGGTGATTTCAGTGTCGCACTGGCCATTGCCAAAGTCTACTGTCAGGTCGGGGCGGTTGCTGCGCTGGATCAGGATCGTGCCTTCGGCAGGCATGCGGATGCCCTGGATTTTGCACAGGCGGCGGAATACGAGGGTGCTGGTGATGGTAGCGGTATAGGTATTGCCATTGCGGCGGGTTCCGTTAGCTACCCCCTCTACTTCGAGCTGGTCATTCACCGGATTGGCGGCACGGATCCAGGTAGAAGTGCGGTTGTATTCGCGGGTGGCGAAAGTGCCATCGGTCCAGGTTACTTTGCCACCTGTCAGCACAGCATTCAGGCTGATGGGCGAGGCCAGGTTGGCAGATACGTTGGTGATCGTTTTGCTGCCTTCCACATGGTTTCCGTCCACATAAAAGCTATCGAGTGAAATGCTCACCACGGCACCGGGTATATAGAGGCGTTGCGTATAGGTAATGAGAATAATGCCTGCACGCACTTTGCCATCAGGGCCGGTGCAGCCTGTGCCAAAGTCGAGGGTGATGGTTTTGTTGATCTGGTCATGTGTTACGGTCGCGCAGGTGCTGTCTATCAGTCGCTGGGCGGCAGCGATTGTGCGGCGGTTTACCGAAAAGTCGGTCAGTTCGAGGGCCTCAAAAGAGTAGGCTTCCACATCGTCATAGGTAGCTTCGGCTTCGGCCTCCTGGGTCGCGATCTCTTCGTCTTCATCGGCCTGGGTCTCTCCTTCGGGCTGGCAGGAGTACAGGCTGAAGGCAACGGCAGCAAAAAGCATCATGGCTACGCGGGAAAATCCTGGGAATGCAAAAAATTTCGTCTTCATACTATAGGAACAGTTAAAAAGTCTAAGAATTGGTTTGTTGTAATCGTAAAGTACAGTTCTTAGACGCTGGCAGAGGCGAAGCGTTTAATGGAGATTTCACTTTTTCATTTTGATAAAAATATCCCTGTTTTATTTTCATTTTACTTATCTTGCGCGCCCTTTACAGACTGCCGTTTCCGGGGCTGAAAAGGCTCTTTTCCTTTTTCGTTTTTCACCTGTAAAATCTGATGTCCAAAGTAGTCCTCGCTTTTTCCGGAGGCCTCGACACCTCCTTCTGCGTCAAATACCTGAGCCTTGAAAAGGGCCTCGAGGTACACGCTGCGCTGGTTGATACCGGCGGATTCTCTGCTGCCGAACTGGCTGAAATCGAGCGTCGCGCCCACATGCTGGGAGTCGCGAGCTTTGTGGTTCTCGACGAGGTGCGCAACTATTATGAGCAGTGCCTCCGCTACCTGGTGTATGGTAACGTGCTGAAAAACAGCACCTACCCGCTGTCTGTGAGTGCCGAGCGGATGTTCCAGGCCCTGGCTGTGGCCCGCTACGCCCAAAAGATCGGTGCAACTGCCGTGGCGCATGGTTCCACCGGAGCCGGCAATGACCAGGTTCGCTTCGACTATGTGTTCGATGTGCTTGCACCCGAACTCGAAGTGATTACACCGATCCGCGATCTGAAACTTTCGCGTGAAGCCGAGATCGAATACCTGCGCAAGCTGGGCGTGGAGATGAATTTTGAAAAAGCGGCCTACTCGATCAATAAGGGCCTCTGGGGAACGAGTGTCGGGGGCAAAGAAACCCTCAGCTCCTGGGACTACCTGCCCGAATCGGCTTATCCGACCCAGCTCAGCCGCAGCGACAAGGAGATTGTAACGCTTGTTTTTGAAAAAGGCGAACTCAAAGGGGTAAATGAACAGACCTTCGATCACCCGGTGGAGGCCATCCGTGTACTGGAGGAGATGGTGAAACCCTATGCCATTGGCCGCGACATTCACGTGGGCGACACAATTATCGGTATCAAGGGCCGGGTGGGCTTTGAGGCTGCCGCGCCGCTGGTGATCATCAAGTCGCACCATCTGCTGGAAAAACACACCCTCACCAAGTGGCAGTCGTACTGGAAGGAGCAACTCGCCAACTGGTATGGGATGCTGCTGCACGAAGGGCAGTATCTGGACCCGGTGATGCGGAATATTGAGACATTTCTGGCTGATACACAGGAGTTTGTGAGCGGAAAAGTGCAGGTGGAGCTGGCACCGTATCGTTTTCAGCCGCTGGGCATCGAGTCGGAGCATGACCTGATGTCGGCGAAGTTCGGCTCTTATGGGGAGATGAACCGCGCCTGGTCGGGTGAGGATGTGAAGGGCTTCACGAAGATTCTGGGTATGCAGGCGAAGCTGCACCGGATGGTGAATGAGGAGTAACTATTTTGAGGTAAACACAGAGGTAGCGGAGGCTGCACAGAGTACACAGAGAATGTCTATGGAGTTGAATGAGATCACGGGTATCATTGTGGATCGGGCTATCCACATTCATAAAGCATTAGGGCCGGGTTTGCTTGAAAGTGTGTACAAGGCCTGTCTGCTGTATGAATTAGAGAAGGCGGGTTTGTCTGTGATTGAAGAGAAGCCTATGCCCCTTGTGTACGAATCTGTACATCTGGATATAGGATACCGCATAGATTTGTTAGTGGAGAACAGGGTCATTGTTGAAATAAAATCAGTCGAAGCGCTGAATGATGTTCATATGGCCCAGGTCCTTACCTATCTGAAACTATCAGGATGCAAAATAGGGCTTCTCATTAACTTTAATGTGGCTCTGCTGAAAGACGGAATCCGGCGTATCATCAGATAAGACTCCTCTGCGATCTCTGTGCAACCTCTGTTTTCTCTGTGTTTAAACCCCACACTCAAAAATGAAACAATCATCTATCGGCATACTCGGCGGCGCCGGCTACACCGCAGGCGAACTCATCCGCATCCTCCTCTACCACCCTGATGTGCACCTTAGCTGGGTACACTCCGAAAGCCACGCCCGCCAGCCCCTCACACAGGTGCACAGCGACCTTCTCGGAGAAACGGAACTGCACTTCACCGCAGAACCCGGCCCCGCTGACGTAGTATTTCTCTGCGCAGGCCACGGTAAAAGCAAGGCCCTGCTGGAGCGCTTTTCCTTTGCACCCGAAACACGCATCATTGACCTGGGAAATGACTTCCGCATCGCATCGCCGGAGCATGACTTCCTCTACGGCCTTCCCGAACTCAACCGCGAAGCCATCCGCCAGGCGAAGCACATCGCCAATCCCGGTTGTTTCGCTACCGCCATCCAACTCGCGCTGCTCCCACTTGCGCAGGCACAATTGCTTGAAAATGAGGTGCATATACAGGCCATAACCGGCTCCACAGGCGCAGGGCAAAACCCGGAGCCTACCACGCACTTCAGCTGGCGGAGCAACAACCTCTCCGTGTATAAGCCCTTCAGCCACCAGCATTTACCCGAAATTCGCCAGAGCCTTCACCAGTTGCAATCCGGCGGGGGGCAGAAGCTCAACTTTGTGCCGATCCGGGGTGACTTTACGCGCGGGATTTTTGCCAGCATCTACCTCGATTGTCCGCTGGAGGAGCAGGAAGCCATCCGCCTGTATGAAGATTTTTACCGCGAACACCCATTTACCCATATCAGCGCCGGAAATCCGAACCTCAAGCAGGTGGTGAACACCAACAAGTGCATTCTCCACCTCGAAAAGCATGGAGATAAATTGCTGATTATTAGCCTAATAGACAACCTGCTCAAAGGCGCTTCGGGTCAGGCCATTCAAAACATGAACCTGATGCTGGGCCTGGAAGAAACGGCAGGACTCTGGCTGAAGGGAGTAGCCTTTTAACCCACGACGGATATGCCCAAGCTCTGCGCGAGGGTAGCCAGTTTGCGGTCGGCGGTGATGAGGGTAGCATGAAGCTGCTGGGCGAGCACCAGGTAAAAGCAGTCGTAGGTGGAGTGCTTGATCTGTATGGAAAGGCTGAATGCTGCCTCATACAGATTTGCCGAAGACTCCCAGTGCCTGACCATTCTGATACCCGTATGGATAGTCGAGCGGGCCAGGTCAACGGGCAGATTGGAAAAGCGGACGTATTTCCAGTACACGTTCGATATTTCAGAAATGAACAGGTCTGGGGCTGCGACAAGGTCAGCCTGGCTCAAAAGGCTTCTCCAAAGCTCGGAAACAGGTTCACCATTCAAAATGGAAGCCGCTCCAGATGCATCTAATACATATTTCATCTGTCGCGATCTTCCCGGATTAAAGAGGCTGCATCTGGCAGGTTATACCCTCGGTTCTGCTCGCCAAGCACCTTTGCCTTAGCCATAAGCTCAAGGTATTGTTTTTTTTCTTCACCATCAGTCTGCATGAAACCATTCAGCAGCATAATGAGTGCCTGGCTATTGAGGCTGCGTTTTTCCTTCAAAGCAAGCTCTTTCAAGGCCATGTACAGGCTATCGGGTATATTCCGGATCTGAAGTGTTGGCATAATGCATGCATTTTACATCCATTCTTTTTACGTTGTTTTTCTCGCAGGGGTTGCCTGCATTTAGTAAGTTTGCCTGATGAAACCATTTGATGTCTATCCTCTGTACAATGTAACGCCTGTCCGGGCGCTGGGCTGCAAACTCTGGGACGACCAGGGCCGCGAGTACCTCGACCTCTACGGCGGACATGCGGTGATTTCCATTGGCCACACGCACCCGCATTATGTGCAACGCATCCGGGAACAACTGGACAAAATGGCCTTTTACTCCAACTCTGTCCAGAACCCCCTTCAGGATCAGCTGGCAGAAAAACTGGGCCAGGTTTCGGGCTATGAGACCTATAGCCTTTTTCTGATCAACTCAGGGGCCGAAGCGATCGAAAATGCGATGAAAGTGGCTTCCTTTCATACCGGCCGCGAAAAGGTCGCCTATCTCAGCCGCAGCTTCCACGGGCGCACCTCGGCGGCCGTGATGGTTACGGATAATCCCAAAATTCAGGCACCGGTCAACCGGGGACATGCCGCCAAAAAGGTAGCCTTCGACGACCTGAACCAACTGGAAGAGCTGCTCAAAACGAACGAATATTGTGCCGTGCTGGTCGAAGGGATCCAGGGAGTAGGAGGCATCTACGTACCCTCGCCGGAGTTTTTGCGGGAAGCGCGCCGCCTCTGCACAGAAACCGGAACGCTGCTCATCATGGATGAAATCCAGTCGGGCTATGGCCGCAGCGGACGCTTTTTTGCTCACCAGCATGCGGGGATCGAGGCAGACCTCATCACCATCGCCAAAGGCATCGGCAACGGCTACCCCATCGGCGGCGTGCTCATCAGCCCCGAAATAAAGCCCTGGCACGGTATGCTCGGCACCACCTTCGGAGGCAACCACCTGGCCTGCGCGGCAGCCCTGGCCGTGTTGGAAGTCATTGAACAAGAGGGACTTATCGCCCATGCAGAAAAACTGGGCGCCTATATAACAGAAAGACTGGGCGCTATGTCCGGTATCAGCGCTTTGCGCGGGCAGGGTCTGATGATCGGCATCGAGCTTCCCGGCCCTTATACACCTGTACGCGACCGTTTGCTATATGAGAGCGGCATATTTGTCGGTACCGCTTCGACAAATGTACTTCGTCTGCTGCCGCCGCTGTGCCTGACACAAGGGGAGGCCGATCGTTTCCTGGCAGCGCTGGCGTCTTATATATAAAGAGCTACGCCGCACCGTTCCACCGGGCTTTGGCATGGCTGCGCGGGGATGCGGGTAGTCCGGTGGCGGCATCTGCGGCCCTTCGGGCCATTGTCCAAAAAATAAAAAAACGCGGGCGCGTTTGCTACAAAGATATCGGTCCGCTGGACCGGGCTTCGCCAATGGGTTTATGTAGCACCGTTCCACCGACTTCGGTATAGGAAAGCGAG